>JBDRNO010000119.1:0-2710 GCA_043811005.1 Bacteroidota bacterium
TTATTTTAGAAGATTTTCAGGGAGCTGCACAGGATAAAAATATGGTGAGCGCATTAAGACCGGCATTAGCCAAGGCATATTATAAAAGAGGTAATATCAAACATTTTTTAGGGGATGACGAAGGCAGTTGCACCGATCTATTAACAGCCGGTGAACTTGGATATATGAGGGCTTATTCATATATAAGAAAATATTGCGAAAAGGAAAGTACTCCTGCTTCTACCCCTGCCAGTGAAGTAAATGAAGAGTAGAAAACACCGTGCGTTTAGGATTTCATTAAGACCAACATGTTATATGGATGTTACTAGTTTTAAATTGTTTAATGTACAGATTAATATATATACTCCTTCTTTTACCTATCATCACTTTTAGTCAAAAGAGCACTGTTAATACGCATTATGTGCTTGAAAACCCTCACCCTTTAGACCTGAGAAAGAGCAAGGTTTCATTTCAAAGGATTCATTTAGGGGCAAGCCGGGTTGAGGATGTTGAAAAATATTTAAAGTACAACATTGACAATCTTAAGAGTTTACCAAACACATCGTTTAAACTTATTCATAATATTGAAAGCCCTGCCGGTTTACACTTAACTTTCGTTCAGCTTTGCCGATCAATACCTATTTACCGTTCCCAGGTCAAAGTCAATCTTGATAAAAAAGGGAATATAAGATCAATATTTGATAATTCATTCATCATAACAGACAACCCTCTAACTCTTTTCAGCGGAGAAATTTCGGTGGATTTCCCAGATGAAAGCATCGTAAGTACTTATCTTAATAATATCCGGGATTTACTATCGAGTAATATTGAAAATGTATATTTCATGCACTTCTCCAATGAAGAGAGGGGAAAAGATCTCAGCCACTTGATCTCTGCTGCTAAAATTGAAGTTTCAAAAACCGATGACAGCAATTACGAAGTAATTATTAATAATAAAGGGGAAGTATTATATAAAAAAGACCTGAATCGCTATCAGTATCCCTTTTCCCTGCCGGCAACCAAACTTATACAGACGATGCTACAAGATTCACTTATATCTGCAAATGTATTCCTTCCCGATCCCCTTACAACTGCGGGCGTTACTTATGGTTCTCCTTATATTGACGATAATAATCATGATGTTTCCGAACTTGATGCTGAATTAGCGAAGGTTAATATTGTAGTTGATCTTACAAATGATACCTTTCGTTTATCAGGACCTTATGCCAAAATAGACGAGTTTTCAAGCCCTGCTGTATTTCCGGCATACAGCGCCACTCCTTTTTTCCATTATACCCGTACTCAGCAGGGATTTGAAGATGTAAATGCTTATTATCATATTAATGTTTTCCAACAGTATATTCAATCATTAGGTTTCACTAACCTTGTCAATTATCCGGTCAGGATTGATGCACATGCTTTAAATGGGAGTGATCAATCAATGTATTATTCAGGTAAGATATATTTTGGTGAAGGCGGTGTTGATGATGCCGAAGATGCTGATGTGATCATACACGAATACAGCCATGCAATCATGGAGAGCGCCTCACCGGGCACTTCTTCAGGTTTTGAGAGGCAGTCGCTGGAAGAAGGGTTTGGCGATTATTTAGCCGTATCATATTCCCGGTATATAAACCCTTATAATTGGCAAAATATATTCTCATGGGATGGTCATAACGAGTTTTGGGGTGGAAGAAACGCAGCAAGCACTAAACACTATCCCGAAGATTTAAGTGGAGACATCCACTTCGCTGGTGAGATCTGGTCGTCAGCATTAATGCAGGTATGGGAAGATATTGGCAGGGAAACGACAGATCAGATACTCCTGCAATCATTATACAGTTATGCAGCTGGTATGACAATGACAGATGCAGCATACCTCTTTTTACAAACAGACAGCATGTTAAACGGTGGTGTAAATTATTTCATGATATATAAGCGTTTTCAGGATCGGGGATTTCTTCCATCTCTCCCTTTTTTAGCGGCATATATTTCGTCTTATACGAATGATAATTGTAATGGGGATTGTGTTGGATTGGCTACAATCAATACTTTAGGAGGAACAGCTCCCTATTCGTATCTTTGGGATCCCCAAGCTGGCGGACAAACCACTTATACTGCAACAGGGCTTTGTTCAGGTTCTTATAATGTAACAGTTACTGATTCTGCCGGTGATACTGCTTGTGCAACGATTGTTATAAGTGAAGCTATTGTTAATTCAGGATTTACTTCTACTGTTTTTGCTTCCGGGTATGTCAATTTCAATAATACCTCTACAGGGGCAACTGATTGGTACTGGTGGTTTGGAGATGGCGCTACTTCTGCAAGTGCAAATCCGAAGCACAAATATGATAGTACCGGCAGCTATAATGTCAGGCTTGTTGCATCAATTGGTGGAAATTGTACTGACACATCCTGGTCAACAGTGGTTATAGATAATATAGCAGGCATACATGACCTTAGTAATCCAGGGACACTTCTGATATATCCCAATCCAACTACCGGGATAATAAACATAAAGTTTGACCCCTTAACAACGGGAGAGGAAATTACATCCATCCGGGTTTACAATACAACAGGACAAATAGTTAATGAAATTTGTGATAAGAGCAGATTGAAAACTGATAACTATGTGTTGGATCTTTCGGGGCAGTTAAACGGTGTTTATTTTTTAATAATCACTTCACCAATTGAGATCATTCCTTTTAAACTCATTAAATTTTAAATTTGA
>JBDRNO010000120.1:0-2142 GCA_043811005.1 Bacteroidota bacterium
TTGATGATAAGAGTATTGAGCATGCAATGGAGCGTCTAAACAATCGGCCAAGAAAAACTTTAGGGTTTGCAACACCTAATGAGCTGTTCTTTAATGATATCAACAACAAGGATACCGTTGCACTTGTAATTTGAATTCACACCCCCCATTTTGTATAATATTATTAAAAAAGTATTGCTAAAATAACTATTTATATATACAAATAGTTATAATTTATTTTAATTTTTTATCGGAATTAATTTTTTTTGTCTCTTATGATAGTGTCATGTTAACTTTCGAGTGTCGGATAAAGGCAAGACAATTTTATTTGGGCATCCTCGGCTGTGAACTGCCAGTTAACCTTGGTGTTTTTGTTGTTTCTTAAAAGAAGCGCTATGAGCAAATTAAATAGAGTGTTTTCCGGTGGGATACAGATTGTAATATGCCTAATCCTCGGTATTTCGCTTATTGGTTGTGGTGGACTCCGGCCACCTTTAAAGACATTATTGCATCAGCCCGACCCATCACTGAAGACACAGGAATTGAGGCCTGCCAATATCACAGTTCTTCCTGTCAAAGATGAGCGTCAAGCCTTTTCAACCTGGACCAAAGAGTTCTTGTTACTCATCCCCCTTGTTCCGTATTTAACAGTTGAATTTCAAGGTGGGCCAGGTGCTGCTGATGACACAGTCATTGATGACAAAGTCATAATGTTCTACGCTCCTAGACATGAACACGAACTTCCAGAATTGATAACAGCTTATATCCGGGAGAATATTGCGGAAGAAGTAAAATTGGGAGGATATGGTCCGAAGGCTGATTTTTTTATCGAACCAGTATTGGTCAAATGGAAAATGATACTAAAAGAAACATGTTATGGGTTGTCTATGATAGGGGTCCTTTCTAATTATTTTGTTGGAACACCTTTTGGTTATCAATCGTGGGAAGTAGATTTTTCGCTGAACTTAATGGATGCTTCAACTTCTAAAGTTATTCTGTCAAAAAGATATGCAGGTAAAATTCCCGGAGGAATTTTTCCAGGATATGGCCCATTGGCCTGGATTTATGGTGATCTTAAAAGATGGACAGCGAAAAGGTTTCTGGAGGATGTAAAACCCTTTTTACAGGAATCTCTTGGAGATTTTGTGCAATGTGTTCAGGAAATATTGCCTTCATCTTCGGACAAAGCATATTGGGCTAATGTTGAAAATGCCCGCAATCAAAGAATTTACAAGGCAAAGATTAATGAGGCAAGACAATCGGGTCGCCTGCCACAGATTAGTATAGCATACCCCAAAAACAATATGCGGCTTCAGATGGAGAAGGGGATGCTGCGAGGCGTTGTTGAGTCTCAATTTGAATTAAAAGAGCTTTCGGTTTCTGTAAATGAATTGCCGATAAATCTTGTGAAACCGCTTTTATCGGGTAAAAAGAAGCATTCTTTAAATGAAACGCTTCCCCTTCTGCCGGGGGATAATTTTGTAAAAATTGAAGCTGTTGATGAAACAGGTCTGAAAGCAGTGAAAGAGTTGACAGTGGTCCGAATGCTGCCTGTTAGTACGCCTGCCTCTTTGACTCAGGTTGAGGATTCCAGGCGTTTGAGCACTTTGGGCGGTTCAGGAACGGTAAAAGAACGCTGGGCTGTTGTTATAGGTGTGTCGGAATTTGAGGATAAAAATGTTCCTGGACTTCAATACTGTGTGCGGGATGCTCAGGCTTTTTATGATTGGCTGGTATCCCCTGAGCATGGCAATTACAATCCTGACAATGTAAAGTTGTTATTAAATCAGGACGCCACTTTGGATAATATCAAGGACGTTCTGTTTAACTGGTTAAAACAGCCGATTGAAGAAGATCTGATCACTATTTATTTTGCCGGACACGGAACGTCGGGCTCTCCGGATACTCCCGACAACCTTTATTTGCTCCCATATGACATAAATTATGATCGGATAGCCTCTACCGGGTTTCCAATGTGGGACATTGAGACGGTAATTAAACGATTCGTAAAAGCAAAAAAAGTGGTGGTTATAGCTGATGCCTGCCATTCCGGCGGGATAGGCAACTCATTTGACATTGCGCGTCGGGGTGGCCGTGGAATAAAGGTGAACCCGATCAATACCGGTTTTAACAACTTGAGTAAGGTCGGGAATGGGGTTTGCG
>JBDRNO010000121.1:0-3933 GCA_043811005.1 Bacteroidota bacterium
CACCATAAAAGTATACTTTCCGGGAAGCAGGTTGGAATAGGTAGCAAACCTTTCTTTTGTAGCCGGAGACCAATCTTTATCCAGTCCTTCCAATTTGAATTGATACCTTACCTTCTCAGGAATTGTCATGCTAATTCCCAGGAAATCAAAAGTCAAATGATTCTGGTAGTATGGGAGGCGCAGATTGACAGGTAAGTGGTGCCATTTAGCTATACTATCACTTTGAGCGATAGTATCGTTTGCCCAGTCAATATCTTTAAAAAAGAGCCGCAAATTGCTAATATGAGTAACTGGTGGTAATGTATCCGGTTTGTCTTTTTCAGGGTTAAAAATACTAACTCCGATTTGGTTACCAAACCACAAATTTCCCTTTGTATCTTTACAAACTGCATTTTGTGAGCACTCTATACCTTTAAAACCTTCTAATTTGCCATAATGTTTAAAATTTTTCACTCCTGTTCTATCATATTTGGATTTTACTGCATCGTATTTATTGAGTGTATTATTAAAAACAACTACATCAAATTTGTCAAGCCCCCGGTTAGTACCTATCCATATATTAGCATCTTCATCAAACAACATCAGATATACTGTATTAGAGCTCAATCCATCTTTTACGCTAAAATTAATAAACTTACCCGCAAGTTCATCAGGATCAAACCTGTCCACCCCTTCTTTTGTGGCAAGCCAGAGATTTCCGTCCTTATCTTCAAGAATTGTTCTTACATAATTACTTGATAATCCTTCTTCGGTAGTAAAGTGGGTAAAAATACGCACGGAATAATCCTCTCCGCTAAAAACCAACTTGTTAACACCACCTCCCCAGGTGGCGATCCATATATTTCCCATCTTGTCTTCGTGAATCTGGTATATATCATTATGGCTTAATCCATCAGTTGTAGTAAAATTTTCAATCTTTTTACCGGATTTTCTGTTTGGGTCATATTTGCTGAGCCCATTGTGCGTGGCAAACCAATAAATTCCCTTTGAATCTTGTATAACCTTCTGCACAGAATTGCTGCCTAAGCCGTCTTTTTCTGTAAAATTCCTGAAGCCAGAGCCATCATAAACACTTACTCCACCACCATCCATTGCAAACCATATATTACCCTGCCTGTCTTCCAGAATTGATTTAACAATGTTGTTCTTAAAACCATTTTTGATAATAAAATGCTCAAATTTACTCTCATCACCCTCTGTAAGACCGGGGAAATATTTAAAAACATCACCTCCCCAGGTGCCTATCCAAAATATTCCATGGCTGTCTTCCATTATTGCAAATATATCCCTGTCAAGCAATCCATCTCTCTCAGTAAAATGAATAAAGGTTTGTCCTTGATAAATAGTAACACCTCCAAATGTCCCAAACCAAAAATTCTTTTCTCTATCTTTAAATATCGCATAAATAAAATCATGACACAAGCCATTGCTTTGAGAAAAGTGAGTGATATTCCGGATAAAGCCTTGTTCTGATGATCTCTCAGAATTTAGCGCCAGTTTATTTACACCATCTCCCCATGTGCCAATCCAAAATATTCCATCTTTCTCTTCACAAATTGATCTGATCTTGTTTGAGCTTAATCCCTCTTTTTCTGTAATAACAATAATACTATCACTTTTTATTGCAGAAATATCATTAGATCGAAGGATATTAAGACCGCCATCTGTGGCAAACCATATATTTCCCTGTTTATCCTGAAGTATCGAATAAACATTATTATTGCTTAATCCCCCTATACATTCGTGTTCTTTCTTTATTGTACATGCCTCATTACCTGTTAGATGTAAAATATTTGCGATTGATGAAGAATTATCTTTTATTTCTATTCTTATTACTCCTCCTCCTTCTGTACCAAACCATAGCTTGCCGTTATTATCTTCTAAAATGGAAAGGACCTTATAATTCCCCAAACCTTCCCTTTCGGAATAATGATAAAAAACCTGGGAAAATTCAGAATCTCTACTTTTGTCAGGGTTGCTTCTGTCTGCCGGAAGGCAGGATAAGCCCCCTGAATTGCCGAACCAAATATTTCCTTTACTGTCCTCTAAAATTGACCAAACGGTGTTATCAAGCAATCCATATTTTATAATGTATTCTTTCTTATTATAGTTTATAAAATTATTCCCGTCAAATTTGCTCACTCCTCCACCATTGGTTCCAAACCACAAATTACCTTTTGAATCTTCAATAATAGAATTGACTGAATTATTACATAAACCCTCATTTGCAGTAAATGATGTAAAGTTTATTCCGTCAAATTTGTTTACCCCGCCTCCAGCAGTTCCAAACCATAAATAACCTTTGCTGTCCTGAATAATTGTCAGAACCTGCACTTGCGACAGACCATCTTCAACAGAGTAAGTTTTGAAGTTGTATTGCTGTCCGAAGGAGGAAAAGCTTATTGGACTAAGGAATAATGATATTATAAGAAAAGGGGGGAAAATAAAACCTGCATGCTTCAGGGAGTAATGTAACAGGGAAAGGCAAAAACAGATGTTGGGAAATTTAACAATAGGGTATTTGCTATTAAAACAGGACATAAGTGATGATATAAATAACGAATTCAACCCATAGAAATTAGGTTTGCAAATATTCTTGAAGCTAATTTGAAAACCTTTTTTCAACGGGTTTCACTCAAAAAGGAAAAAATGAGAAAGGTACATCAATAATTTCAGCGAACTCCTCTCCTGCTTCTTTTATGTCCCAGTCTCCATTTTTATAATGCCATTCTATCATTACATCAAAGCCCTTCTTTTTAATATCACCTAATTTTAAAATAATGTCAAGAAAAGGTTTATAGGTTGAAGAATTAAAATAATCGAGCTTAAAGACAAACCTGGTTATTTTATTTGGTTCTGTAATATACCTATTCAACCAACTTAAAATAGGGATATAAAATGCTGCTGTATCTTCGGGATATGACCTCCCTGTGATCTCAAAAATGTTGTCTTGGGCATCCAAAACAACAGTTGGAGTATCATAGGTTCCTTTTATATTGATTGCTTCTATCATAGAATTGTTGAAATGCTTATTTCAAAAGAAAAGAAGTAATATTTATCATCGAATTTATGAAAATCAAATTTAAACTTTTCATTGGACTTTCTAGCTAAATTAATTAATCCCAGATCGGCACCATATTTCCCAAATAACTCTGTATTAATCAGTACTTCTTTATGAAACTCTTTTAGCTCCTTTTTATTCAGGCTATTTACTTTATTAAGGTAATATCTTAAAGATTCAACGCTTGAGGATAAGACTGTATTTCCCGTTGAAATTATATAGTCTTCCTTACGTTTGCTTATTAAAATAAGCCCGGCTTCCATTTCGCCATCTTTTTTGGAACTTTCACCGTGCCTGCATATATTTTGCAAACATTCAACAACCGCTCCGGCTATCCTGTTCCTAACGATCACATTTTCACGGGTAATTTCAGGTAATCCCTTTATCAGTAATACAAGTGAAGTAATTAGCTCCTGATTAAAATCACCCTTAAACATTAATAATATATTATTTTTATTTAAAGAATCATACCAATGAATAAATTCTTCATGTTTTTGTTTTTCCTCTTTCATTTAAATGAATATTTAAATTTTGATTGCAAAGAAACAAAATATCATTAAATAATCTGTGTTTGAAAGTCAAAAGTATAAATATTTAGTATAAAAATAAAAGAGAATGTAAAATAATCGCAAATAGTAATGATGGATTTATTATTTTTGTTGTAAAGAAATGATGTAACTAATCAGTTTGGATATTCTATTGAAAAAGTTTGTTATTGGTTAATAGCAGTTAATAACAGTTAATAACAGTTAAAAACAGTTAATAACAGTTAAAAACGGTTGCTTTTTATACTGCTCTGTCCCAACCTTTTTACAAAAGAGTGTGGCTCTGGAACAAAAACATTGCTTTTACGAAAATATACTTCTTTTTTG
>JBDRNO010000122.1:0-2141 GCA_043811005.1 Bacteroidota bacterium
CCAGGCTCTACATGCGAGGAAGCGGTAATCAGCGATGATTTATATCCGACAATTATGGAAATGGCAGGGAAAGGAACAAAACCTGCTAAGGATTTTGATGGGATCAGTCTTGTTCCTTTATTATCTGGTAAAAACCAGTTAGGTAGAGATCTTTTATGCTGGTATTATCCTCATTATAGCCCTCAGGCTCAAATGCCGAGCTATGCTATCAGGAAAGGTGACTACAAATTGATTGAATATTACGATCCGGAACAGACAGAATTGTTTAATTAGGGTTTGCTGATAAAGTCAGCGTAATAAATAATCAACTTTCAATTTTCTGTACAGACAAACTTGTTTTGGAATAAATAGCATCATAATTTGCTCGACTCGATCGATAATTTTGTTTTTTGTACTATTGATCTCTTCTAAAATTGAGCCAAAAATATATCCCTTTTCATAGAGTATCAAGTTCATTATGAAAAAGATACATGCTACCCAACTCTCTGAAGTATCCTTTAGTCTAGCTTTTATTTCATTGAGATTGTAACCATTTTTCCCCTGTCCAAACTTGCCCTCGATATGATTTCTTTCGGCTGCCTCTTTTCTCCGTTTTTGTTTCTGATAATAAGACTCTGTCTCTCTGCTTTTTCTTCGCCCCAGTGGTACTGCTGTAATTCTTATATTTCTTTCTGTTAACCACATTCGGTTTTCTCTTGTGGCATATATCTTGTCTACCTGAACCAGTTCCGGATAATGCCCATGTAATTCCCTGTAAGACTCAACCTGTTTAATCAAATCACCTCCTTCATGATAAGCATCCCAGCTAAATGTATTTATTCTTGCAAAACCTTTATCCAGGCTGACTCCTAATTTTGAGCCAAATTCTATCTGAGCCTTCGTCTTGCCTCTTGGTATGGGTCTTACATGGGGTTGGAATATGCTTACAATTCTATCGGTGCAACTATGTGTTTTTGTATCGTACATAAATTTCTGTTGAGCATAGGCCGTGTTGATAATCCAAATCATACGCTGCTCTGAATGCTTTAGCGGAAAAAAAGATCCTTTCGATTCAAAAATATCCAACATATTGTTTACATGCTTGATATCCCGGTTAACGCATTCCAATAATTTTCGTGTCATCTTCCGATGTGTGGCCTCTCTTTTCTTCTTTTTCTTTGAGTAATCCAAATATGCCTTATCTGTTTTTCGCCGATAGGTCCTGGGTTTTTCGCCTTCTTTACCACCCAGATCATAGAGTTTGTCGATAAGCTTTTCGCATTGTTTGCGGCTTTGGTTTAGAATACCATTGTCAGTTGGGTAAGTGATATACTGATCAGCAACGGTGGCATCTGCCTGCATTTTCCCTTTGTTTTTTGGAGTGTTATTGGTTTTATCAGTTCCTTTCCGGTTGTGCTTTTTATCCTCTTTTTCACTAACCGATTTTATCAATTCAACATTAAGAGAATCGAAAACTTTATTCCCTGCTCGTTTCCTAATCTCTACAAATAGTGAAGGATCAAACACGGGTTGTACTGTAAATTCTTTCAACCCAATAAAAAACTGCATGTAAGGATTTTCCTGTATTGCAGCTATGACACCTCTGTCATCCAGTTTTTCAAGGTGCTTTATGATTAATGCTCCAAGAACAATCCGAGGGGATATCCCAGGACGTCCAAAGTCGATAGTCATCATGGACATATAAACTGAAGCAAATTTATCCCACGGAACAACCTTGCTGAGCTTAACCCACCGATTCTCAGCGAGTAATGAAGTTTGAAAAGGAGTTTTGAACTCTTCAATTGTCAGCTGCCGATCTGAATTATACTTTACCATAAAAGCAAATGTTTTTACCGTAATTTATGTTTTAATTTGCATTTTTACTATTAATTCAAACAAAAGATATTAACATATAACGCTGATTATTAACATTATATGGATTAAAAACGACTTTATCAGCAAGCCCTACATAGTAGTCTTTATTCCCGTTTCCAAAGTTATCATTTTGTGATGATAAGGTACATCCGCAAAAGAAGAACAGGCTCACCATATACAAAATACCCAAATTGATTTTTCCATTAATTTGAATTGTTTTCATAAGGATTAATTTTTGTTTTCAGACTAGTTATTAATGTGTTGTGCTATTGAATTTTGTTGATTGC
>JBDRNO010000123.1:0-7289 GCA_043811005.1 Bacteroidota bacterium
GACATTTGTCTCTACTCCGGATTGCTATTAAAAAGGAACTAAATATTGATTGCAAAGAATTGAAAAAGGTAGCTTAACTATTATGGGAATCGCACAAAATATTATTTATTTTAAATCACAACTAAAAAAGGGCTTGACTCGGAAATTTTATGAATATATAAATTACGGTATACTTTGAAAACTATATATACGATTGCCAAAAAACAAAGGATAATAAACGGTGATAAAAAACAGCTTGCTTATAATTAATATTTTAATCTTTTCTTTCTCCTGTTCTCATGAAGAAGTTGAAAATCTCAACAATAGTAATGAATTTACTCCTTTCTCATTCGTTGCAATAGCTGATTCTCACATTTCCGGAAATACTGAACATGAAAATAGACTGGAAAATACAATAGAATGGATAAATGCCAATACAGAAGAAAGAAATATTGCCTTTGTTGTGATCCTGGGTGATATTGCGTGGGGAGAAGAATATCTTCAACGTGCTAAAAATTTACTCTCAACTCTTGAAATTCCTTATATACCTATAATTGGTGATAATGTTATTCAAGCTGGAAATGAAATCGCTTTTAATAATACCTTTAATGATATATATTTATATCTTTCGAATATTTATGAAAATTTCAATAAAGCACCTAATCCTGTCTGGAATGATGGGCTACAACAAGATATGTATTTACAAAATTTCTCATTTGATTTTCAAGGTCTTCACATCATTGGGCTTGATTGGTGTTCCAGAAGGATTGATTCGATTCAGGGAGAATTTGCCAATCTTTATGATTTTAATGGTGCAACTTTTTCTTGGTTTAAATCTGATATTGACTTAGCCCCCAAGGAAAATAGCGAAAATATCATTATGTTTTCCCATCATCCAATGCATTTTTTTATTGGGGCTTTTTCCAGTGAAGACTATAACACCATAGAAAATTATACGGCACAGTATGCTGATTATGTATATGCAAATATGGCTGGACATTACCATAAAAGCTGGCACGAAATTCATGAGATTGCTGGTTATGAATTATTTGTTGTTGATGCTGTTTGGAATGAACCAACTAGTCTTGAAATAGTTGATGTTAATCTTATTGATGGCAGTTTCACTTTTTCTCATGAAATCATCATAATAGCTTATTTAAAGTGAGACTATAATTATTGTGGTTTCTCCACCTGAATTTCTCCCTTGATATAGAAGTTTCAGGTTCCCATGTCCACTTAAAAGGGTATAGGTTAATACAAAGATAACCCCGAATTTTGCGTTTGGAAATCAATTGTTTCGCTTGCAAAACATTGTCCGACAAAGCAAGCGAGGTATTTACCAGCAGAAAAGTTTGTATGTTTACATGTCCGCTTTTGCTATCAAGTATTTGTGGACGAAACGATATTCTTCAAAGGCATTATTACGGATAATTTAAAGTATTTTTTTGTCCCTGTTGGTGACTATTATTCCCACTGAAAAAAACAAATATGTTTATAACTTATAGATTTCATTCAATTAATTATCGGCGTATTCTGGCATGGTAGTTGCAATAATTATACTTAACTAAACAAAGGAGAAGTAAAATGGTAAAAAGCATCCAAAACTCAAACGATAATAATACAATTTATACATCTGATAATATGTTGCCAGCTTCAGGATCATCTGATGAAGCTTCAGGGTCATCTGATGATATCCATGCCTCGGGATCATCTAATGAAGCTTCAGGGTCATCTGATAATTTACCTTTAAATAAATCAACACGGTCACTACTGGATACTTCAGATAAAAGCCTGGAAGACCTGCAATTTGAAATACAAGTAACAGAGTCTGATTTTTATCAAAAAATATTTTCAAAACCCATTGTAGATTAATTTTATTAAATTGTGTTTTGAACGATATAATTATACTGCACTCTATTAAGTCGATTGTTTTTATATCTTAATGCCCTGTAGTCGCGCACGCATAACTGCCTTAAATCATTTGGCAATCTATACTTTCGTTATTATTATCTCATTCACTTTGGTCATAATCTATTTTGGCAAGAGTCATGAATAAACAAAATATTATAGACTGCAAATACTTTTATTGCAACTTTTCTAATATCTACTGTCCTAACTATCAAGGGGTACCTCTAAAAACTCATTTTTTTTGAGCTCAAACCGTTTCACGACCTTGTCGTCCTATGTTTCGGCGGGCGGCAAGGTCATCCTCCCGTCACCCCACAAGAAAAGGGGGTTCTTAGAGGTGCATACGAAAAGCTTATGCTAATTCGAAAGGATTTGTATGAAAAATATAAGGAATAGTGTAATATTTTTTTTGAGTTTTATGATCGTTTTTTGCGCTGATCCCTCAAAACAAGACTACACACATATCACCATTCAAACAACCAATAAAGATATTCCAGATGCATATTTGGAAAAATATTATTCATATCAGGTTATGGCTACCGGAAAATGTACCCTTTCCTATAGTTGGGAGGCACTTTCAGGAGAATTACCGTCAGATTTATTTTTAAATGAACAAACAGGGATAATTTCCGGACTTATATCTTACGTGCCTGACCAACCGTATAACCTGCGATTAACCGTAACAGACACCTGTTCAGCTAATGACAAATCTTCTGACTTTGTTGATGTGAACCTTGATGTATTATATATTTCAAAATTGACACGAATAAGCGAACGACTTGATACAATACAAATAGATGTGCCGGGTGATTTGGGTAATGTTGCAAAAGTAACCGCCGGTGGTCTGCATACCTGTGCTTTGGATGAAATCGGATTATACTGTTGGGGACATAATTACTATGGTCAAACCGATATCCCTGTCTATTTAGGTTCAATAACGAATATTGCTGCTGGAATGCATCACACATGCGCATTAGATGAAAATAGGCCTTACTGCTGGGGAAATAATGATTATAATCAACTGGATGTACCTGTCGCTGATTTAGGTTTGGTAACAGATATCACTGCAGCAGGATCTTATACCTGTGCATTGGATGAAAACGGAATTCATTGCTGGGGAGATAATAAATATGGTCAGACCGATGTACCTTTGGATCTTGGTTCTGTTATTGATATAGCAACTGGACCTAATCATGCTTGTGCATTAGACGAGAATGGTGTTTACTGCTGGGGGGATAATCATTATGGACAAACAGATGTTCCGATTAATTTAGGTAATGTAACCAGTATTGTTGCTGGTGGAGGGCATACGTGTGCATTAGATGAAAATGCCGTTCGCTGTTGGGGATATAATGAAAACGGACAAACCGATGTGCCGGATGGTTTGGGAAGTGTCACAAAAATGGCTGCTGGAACGTATCACACTTGCGCGTTGGAAGAAAATGGTGTTTTTTGTTGGGGATGTAATGAAGACTCGGAAATTCCCACTGATTTAGGTATTGTAGCAGATATCACTGCAGGTGCTAATCATACCTGCGCGTTGGATGAAAACGGGGTTCATTGCTGGACGTGTAATGGGGAGATAACAGAGGGAGATTGGAGTAGCTGGCGAGCAAGCATTTCGGATAATGCGCGATACATTGCATTTTCTACCCTGGCATCCAATCTTGGCCCAATAGATTCTGATGTTGTTGATACCGGCAACAGACAGTATGATATTTATTTAAAGGATATGTTAACCGGGAAGATAGAACTAATCAGTAAATCGACTGAAGGAATACAAGGGGGAGAAAGTGACGATGATAGTAATTATCCCTCCATTTCTGGTGATGGACGGTACGTTGTATTTGAATCGTTAGCAATGAATTTGGTCCCAAGTGATACGACTGGATCGCCAAACACGGATATATTTATCAGAGATCGTCAGGAACAAACGACTATTCGAATTGAAGGACAAGGAGGTGAACCCAATAATGCGTGTCTTTTCCCCTGGATCGGAAATGGAACCTTCGTTAGTTTTAATTCATGGGCAACTAATATGATAAATGATGAAGAATCAAAATCCTCGTCTGATCCTGTTGAGGATGTTATTTTATATGAGATGGAAACAGGAAAAGTAAGAAGAATAAGTCAACCTGAAGAAGGGATTATTTATCCTGACAACAATTACAATCACCATTTGACGTTTAATCGTGATGCTACGGTACTTGTATTCAAAGCAACTGGTGAGCTGATATCAGAAGATACAAATGGGATTCGGGATATCTATTTGTCAGTCCGTGATGGAGACAATAGTATCTTGGAATGCCTGACATGCTTTACTGAAGCTGATCCTGTTGCAGGAAGCAATGGTAGTGCCGGACCAACAATTACATGGGATGGAAGATATATTGTGTTTATGTCGGATGCAGTTGGATTTATGGAAAATGATACGAATCATTTACGAGATGTATTTGTTTATGACAGTGTCTTTGATGCATATGACCTTGTTTCTGTATCATCTGAGGGAGAACAGGCAAATGCCCCATGCGGCTATGAGTCACCTTCAATATCGCAGGATGGAAGATATGTTGTTTATACAACAGAAGCCTCCAATCTTGTTGATCATGACACAAACGAAAAGTATGATGTTTTTGTTTTTGACAGAATAACTAGAAAAACAGAGCGTATCAGTGTTGGCGATAATGGATATCAATCTGTTTTCCCAAGTGTTTTAGGCACAATTACTCCAGATGGTAGATATATTATGTTTCGATCCGATGATCCTAAAATAACCGGGACAAATACCTCATCCTATCGACGCACCGATTTTTATATTACATTAAATCCTCTGTATGAAAAAGAATGATTTTTTTTCAGAGTAGATTTATTTGTTTTTTTTAGCAAAGAGGATAGTATATGAACAGATATTTATCTAACTTTCTTAGCGTTTTAGCAATACTACTTGTCGTGACTTTGTTAATATTGACATGCTCATGTGGTAGCAAAAATAACAAGAGCGATGTTGGTTACAGATGGGACGCACCGGTGATTCTTAGTACCAATAGAAGCGGAAATGCCATACGTCCATATATTGACATTGATAAAAGCGGAAATGCACTTGCTGTATGGCAACAAAGCGACAATGGAACAAACAATATATACGCAAACTATTACACCCAAGAAACTGGATGGCAGGGCGCAAAAAGAATAGAAAATTTTGATACACGCAATGGACAAAATCCCAAATTTACCTTTAATAATTCAGGGGAAGGTACCGCTATCTGGTCTCAGTTCACTGGAACTGACGGTAACAATATTGTAATTAATGACTTTAGTGTAGAAGATGGTTTTGTACCTGAAAATGCCACAAGAATTGACACCGTTCCAAACAGTGCGACCACAATAAGAGGAAATCCGGCGGAAATTTTTTATCATGGAGACAGAAGAATTGCTGTATGGAATCAGTATGACTATGTAGATGCAGGCAACTTTCAGGCAAACACCCCCCTTATTTTTAGCGCAATTGAGTCTACTGAAGGTATGTGGGGTGATTCAATGATAGTTAATGAATACACGTCATATGATGAAAATACGGTCGTTAATGCCGGATTTCTTGATGTAGCAATAAGTGAAACATCTTCTGTTTGCGCAACATGGACGGAATTCAGGATGAATGATTTTGGGACAGGCACAGTTGTTATTGCCCGTTATGATGAGGATTATGGATGGAATGACTGGACATACCTTACTGATTATAATACTCATGGGAGTGCTGCCCAGAAAAAAATAGAATATATTGACGATGAATATGCCATTCTTGTGTGGCAGGACTTTTTCGGAAGCAACCTTTTTTATTCATTATATGATCACAGTACAGATATTTGGTCAAATCCCATATCAATTAAACCCGGTACTGCAACAAATACTGCAACAAATCCTGAAATTGCCAAAGACGGCTTTGGCAATATAATGGTAATATGGACATATCGGTCTGATGATTATTCTTACGTCCCGCAAACCCGATCATACCTTTTAAGCAATAACAGTTGGGAGGAACCAGATATTCATCTTGAGGAAGAAACCAGCTCAGTAAGACCATATATAGCAATGGATGGTGAGGGAAATGCACTAGCATCATGGGGGCAGACAGTTGCACCATATTCTTCTGACCCTGATTTTAATTATGCACGACAGCTTTATTCCAGAGTTTATAACAATAATTCAGGTTGGCAACAGGTTACAAATCATGACCAGGGGAACAATGCTGAAATCTTTGATAGCTATTTAGCTGATGATACAGCAAATTCCATGGCGAAATTTGATTCAGAAGGAAATGCCATGCTTATATGGACTGTTTGGGATGGTGAATTGATAAAAATATATGCACAAAGATTAATCAAAAACTAATTAACAAGCATTTCCTCCAGGCCTGGATCATTATTTAAAAAAGTTTTTGCTTCTTTAGATAGTGCGCTTAAAAATATAGGACTTAATTTTCTATCCTTTTTATTTTTTGGGGGGCCATTTGATAACTCCTGAATTAGAATATACCTCCGGTTTTTTTGCTCGTCTTTCTCGTCTCATTCTCAGCCTATTTCCTTTCGTCACGAGCATAGTTTTTAGAGGTGCCCTATTATTATTTTTTGTGATACAGCGCAAATAATAGAGAAAATAGAAACAGCAAAGTCACAAACCCGTTGGTTTTGTTCGCGTGCATCGAACATCCCTGTTCCCGGGTCATGTCATGATCCCCAAAAAGTTCCGGGGGATCAAACTCTCCGGCGTGTTTTAAAAAAGTCGGGGTTGCAACGGGCTGCAGTGAAAACGGATATTCAATACTGGAGTCTACTTCAATGGGCCCGATCTGTCCTGTCTCTCCATTGGTAAAGATTACCTCCAGCCAGTAGTCGTAGACAGTGCCAAAAGTTACCTGGTCATCGGTATACGTGTATGAATATCCACCCGGCGAGCCCTGTGCCATAATGACCTTGTCTTCAACTCGTATTGGCTCTGAATTGCTCTCTGAGCGTAAAATTCTGAATCCAAAGATGTCAGTTTCATCGTTTGTCTGCCAGTAGAGTTTTATTCTTGTTCCAAGACCGGTACCTCGAAATGTTATGTCCTTGACCATGGTTGGTTCGCCGCCTTCTTCCCAAGTCGAACCGGTGATGGTTCCATAATACTGTACAAGCAGGATGTCTGTTCTGGCTTCTACAATGACCGGTGCGGTTGAATAACTGCCAGCAGGCACACCTTTTACCCAATAGAGTTTTCTAACCCCCGAGGTACTGCCCAGATCCCCGGAAGTAAGAATCTGTTTGCCCCAGCCTGATCCAGGATCGGTCCAGTATATGTTTCCATTTCTGGTTAAATTTTCTACCCCTGATTTGCTGCCGGTTACGGCAAGCGAGGTCCATCCC
>JBDRNO010000124.1:0-11965 GCA_043811005.1 Bacteroidota bacterium
TTAATCGTAAGTCATTGAATAGTTTCATGATAATTTTGTATTTTTGTTTTACGGTATAAAGGTAAAACATAAATTATCAAAGTGCAACATAACTTACTAACAATCAATTGTTTATAATTTATAGACGGACACTAATTAGTCACATAAAATTTAATTAACTTTCCTTTTTATAATATCCTACCTCATACTTCTCACTTCATACTTCTTTCCTCCTTCCCGGGAAAGCAATCGTAATGCGATAAAAAATATAAGGCAAACACCAATAAAAACTACCGAAACGGGCCTGGCATATTTTAAGCCGAAAGCGCCGAATCGTTCAAATATCAAGATTGGTGTTACCATTGGATGATATGCTACAATAACAACAGCGCCAAATTCGCTCATGCCGCGGGCAAACATCATTACGAGACCGGAAATAATGTTTCTCCATGCTAATGGAAGTGAAATGGTGAAAAAGACACGAATAGAAGAGGCGCCTAGATTCAAGGCAGCTTTTTCGAGCCGTTCGGGAACACCTGCAAATCCGTCACGGGCAGCATTTATTAAAAATGGGATACTAACAAAAGCCATTGCCACGGCTATCCCTGCAGGATGACCGACAAAATTCAACCCGAACAGTGAAGCGGTTTTTCCAATAACAGAATCTCTTGATATAAAACCGAGAATTGCAATACCTGCTGCTGAATGAGGAATGACGATCGGCAGATCAATTATTGCGAGAACCAAACGTTTTAAAGGGAAATTTTTTCGCGCAAGCAAATAGGAGAGAGGTATTGCAGCGACAGCAAAGACGATGGTTGCAAGCATTGAAGTCCATAAAGTAAGCCAAATGCTGTATTGAACTTCTGAATCTTTGGAAGTTTCAATGATTTCAACAGGAGATGTTGCAATAACCAAACCAACAAGGGGGGCAATTATGAAAAGAAGGACAAGCCCTCCTAAGAAAGCAAATAATAAATTTAATGGTTGAAACTTTTTCATTTTTCAGCAAACTTTCTGAGATTATCAGGTATTTTATCATAAGTATCCGTAGGAGATGGAACCGTTGATGGTTGTCCGTTTTTTTCCATAATAGCTATTCCTTTTTCTTTAGTGAGAAGAAATGTGACAAATGCTTTTGCCAACTTTTTATTCGGAGCGTCCCTCAAAACCGTTACACCATACACCAAAGGTTCTCCCTTTTTTGTTGTTATTTCCCCCGGTTTTTTTCCGCTTATATCAATAGTTACAGTAGAATAAAGATCAGTAAACTCTGGATCCTTAAGATTTATTTCATCAGGCAGGATAAGATATTTAAGTTTGTGTTGCCCAGCAACAGAACGATAGAGAAAAATATAATCTATGGTATTTGATTCAAGGAGTGCTAATAAATCAGTTTCTTTAGGACGAATATAATTTAAGTCCTTGTTGAGTAATTTTTCTGCAAGCCCTGGTTTGTTATAATAATTTTCAGCTAATTTGGATGTTAAAACGGCTCTGTAGCCGCATGGATCTGAATTAGGATCTGCCCGTCCGAAAGCAACATCTTCTTTTAATAAAATATCAAACCAATTATCTTTATTAATTTCATTAGCAAAACGTGATTCCTCATGATAGACAATAGACATTTCATTACTTGCAAACTTGATATTCCAATCAGCATAACCAGGTATCAGCAAATTATCTATAACTTTATAATCGGCTGAAGCCATAATATCACATGACCTTTTTATATCAGTTATTTTCCGGGCACATGCCCTGCTTCCTGCTGATTCCATTATAATATTTACATCAGGATATTCTTTTTTAAATCCTTCGGATATTTCTTTGAAGGGAACAGATAAACTGCCAGCATGAAAAATTATCAGATCACCTGAAATTATTTTTTCTGATTTTGCCTGATTTTTGGCTTTATCATTTTTATTATTGTTGCAAGCAGTCAAAAATGTAAATAATACAAGAAGAACTGCTGTACTTAATGAGATTCTGTTCATAATTGTTTTCATAAATGATTTTTGGTGTTGCCTAACTAATAGTCACCAGACACCCGCTATATATCTTTTTTTTTAATTTGCAAAACGATGTCCTTAATTCTTTATAAAAGCCGGTTTAAAGGTTAACATAACAAATGCCCAGTTTGCAAGTTCATTATGATCGCCACCTTTAATTACATTCATTGATTCTTTTGCGAACATTACCGAATAGCCGAATTTTAAATCTATTTCGTCACTGTATTTATAATTAAACATTAAATCTACTTCTGACCCAAGGTTCTTATCAATGGCTTTCAATCCCGTACCTGTATAATCAGGGTCAAGAACGTTATTGGAAAGAGAGAATGTATGATATGTTGCTGAGGCAGAGGTCTTATCGGAGAACTTATAATCTATTTTTCCATATATATCAATTAATCCTCCACCCAGGGTATGCTTATCAACAACGGTAAAGTAGTCCATGCTCCCGTAATAGCCGTGTCCTGTACCATAGAGATTGCTAAAAGCATTATTATATGTATTGTTTGTATCCATGGCATCGTTGCCGGAAAAATAATCTATCCCGGCAGAGGGTTTGATTTTTTCACTCAATTTATATGAAGCTTTAACAGAGAAAAAATTAGAGTTAATATCTTTCCCTGTTTTATCTTTACCTCCTTGCAGATAAATAGTGCCGTATAAATTTACTTTAGAAGAGTCGTTCTTAAAGCCAATATTTCCTCCATAAGTTACACGTGTATATACGAAATTGGATGAGCCATGCTTTTGATGACCGTCAGCAAGTTCAATTAATGAAAAATTTAATCCATTACTAAATTCCTTAGAAAACCAAAGGAACTGCATTGCTTTATAAAAGTCAACGGGATAGTTACTTTCAAAGTTTTTTAATACATCATTATTATAAGCTAATCCAAAATGTACCTGAAGTTTTGACTTATCATATTTTAACAACGCCAGATCGTGAGATGAGCCGATATTATTCCAGTTGTTCCATGAAAGGATCCTTTTGTCATCGTATTTTAATTCCTGACGGCCAAGCTTTAATGAATAATTTTCCGTGAATAGAATTTCACTCCAGGCTTCGTGAACACCAATACCCGGAGAGTCGTTTTTATTTTTGGTTTCACCCCAAACCCTTACATCCTGGATCGAAAATTTTACTTTCAGCTTATCTTTTTTATAGTTAAGATTAAGACGGCTTCTTTGAGCAGTGACAAATGCAGGATTTGTAGTTGAATCTGCCTGGATTTTGTATCCGTCACGATACTCAAACCTTGGCCTAAGCTGACCATCCATTGTAAATTGCGCCTGACTTCCTAAGTAGGATAACATTAGTAGAACAGGTAGAATGAATTTCTTTTTTCTATTCATTTTTTCAATCTTTTTAAAAATTCTTTAAATGCCATTTGAACGGAGTTACTAAAATCCGAATGAAATTGTTCATAAGCTTTTATTAATTTTTTTCCATCCTGAGTTAAAAATGTATTTCCACCGCTTTTACCACCTCTGTGTTTTTCAACAAGAGGAAAGCCCAGCAAGTTTTTAGTTTTATTAATATCTCCCCATGCTTTGCGATAGCTTATTCCCAGAGTTTCAGCAGCAGCTTTGAGGGACCCCTGCTTATCTATTGTTTTTAGTAACAGCCATTTTCCATCACCCATTATGCCTTCACCACCTTTGGATGAAAGCCACAGTTTGTAATTGAAGGTTATATTTGAATATTTCACTTTATTTTATTGTATCGAAATTTCAATATTTTGTCTTGCAACTAAAGCTCTAAAACATTAAATTCCACTAAATTGTTTTTTGTGGGATTTAATGTTTTGGTGTTTTTGTGGCATTTTTTTTAATGAATTTACTATGTTATATTCTTAGTTAACATATTTTCAACGTAAATCTTAATCAATCTGCGCATATCAGCGTCTGACTATATTCATTTCTGCTTTATACATGTTAGAAACAACCGAGCTGGCAATTTTTAATTTTAATTTTTTTCTTATTGCATATTATTCCTACTTCAATTGGCTTAACCTTGAATTGTTCAGCAATTTTAAGTGCATCAATACATTTAATATAAAGACGCCCCTCTTTTTCTTGTGAAGCTTTTAATACTTCATTGATTAATTTTTCATTTTTACTCATAAGATAATTTTTTAATTAAGGTATTACTCACTATGATAATTGATTTTAACGGTGTTCGTGAATCCTTTGGATTTCGTGAACCCGCATTAAAATTCAAAAGACATAATATATTTATTATGGTTTATTATTTTAATCATCATTTGACCGTCAGTAGGTGGATGCGGGTTTCATCATGTATTATTTTAGCGTTATGTTTGTTGGAACATATCGGGGGCAAAGTAAAGTAAAAACAATTAATAAAACAAAAGAAAAACAATTTCAGATTGTGTATTTTTGTCAACCTGGATTCGCAATTTTAGATTATAGAAGTTTTACATCGTAAATCGAAACTACCCTTTTTTATGACTTCTCAACGAAAATACATAGTTGCCACACGACCAAGCCTTTTAGCATATACTCAGACAAAACAGATTGTAGATTTGCTTAAGAAGGAGAATCCCGGTTGTGAATTTGAGATCATTAAATATAGTACAAAAGGTGACAGGGTTGCAGACAGATCATTAACCGAATTTGGCGGAACGGGTATTTTTGTTAAAGAGTTGGAAAATGCAATTCTGGATAAAAGAGCGGATTTTGCTGTTCATAGCTTAAAAGATGTGCCAAACGATTTGCCAAAGGATTTGATTTTGGCAGCTTATCCCCAAAGAATAAATCCGCATGATATTTTTTTAACCAATGACGGTACTGACCTGAAGGGCATTAAAGAGGGATTTGTTGTGGGTACGGGAAGCCCCCGCAGAAGGATCCAGATTTTTAATCTAAGGGCTGATGCTTCTTTTATGGATATTCGCGGGAATATTGATACCAGAATAAAGAAACTCGATGAGGGGAAATATGATGCTATCATCCTTGCTGCCGCAGGATTGATAAGGTTGGGAAAAGTTTTTCCTGATAATGCAGAGCTGTCATTTGAAGAGTGTATTCCTGCAATAGGACAGGGAGCTATCGCTTTAGAGTGCAGGATTGATGATAATGAGGCAATTGAGGTTCTGAGGAAAATAAATCACCCAGAAACAGAGATCGCAGTGACTGCTGAGAGAGTTTTTATGAGAGCTATTGGTGGAGGATGTAAATTTCCCATGGCTGCTTATGGTGCTATTGAGAATGATATAATAACACTTTATGTAATAGCAGGTGATCTTGGAAGCGGGAAGTATGTAAGGATGACTGATAAGTCATCAGTGAGCGAAGCCAATATTATGGCTGGAAAGTTGGCAAATAGGTTAAAGGCGGCTTGTTTGGAAGGGAATATTGATCTTTACTCAAGTTTTAATGTTTAAATGCTCACATTAAATAGAGTCTGTCTATAAAGTCAAAGATTTTTTCAAAAATGGGAATTCCAAATCCTAAATTTCAAATCTCAAATCTCAAAAAATGAACTATTAAGTATGAAAGAGACCTTGGTGAAAGATTGCTGCAGTTTGCGGTGGATGTTATACTGTATCTTCGTACAGTAAAAAATACGCTGGAAATAATGGACATTAAACGCCAGCTTATAAAAGCAGTAACATCCACCGGCGCTAATTATGAAGAAGTTCAGGGCGCCATCACAATACCGGATAAAAAATCGAAAATGAGCATATCTCTAAAGGAAATACGAGAATCTCATTTTTTCCTCAAGGTTTTTCTACGTCTCAAACAGGGCGATACAGGGAAATGCCAACAGTTGGTTAAAGAGGGATCCGAACTAAAACGCATCCTTGCCTCTATCCTCAACAAATTATCTACCCTATTACTTCTTTTCATCCCCTCTTTGTAATTTGAGATTTGTAATTTGATCCTGAACTTGTTTCAGGATGGGACTTTTTACTATTTTTATGACATTATGGACGGACACTAATCAATGCGGGATGTCATTTGAAAAAATGTCCAATTTTAGCCCGTTTTTAGTATATATAAGTGTTCTGCGGTATAAATATAAGCATCGGATGGTATTTTGTATTTACGTATTTTATGCTATTGTTTTTATACTGGTACTTTTTCAATTTTGATATTTAAACTTTCCAAAAGTTTTATAAATGAGTAACGTAATGAAATGAACATCAAATTTCTTAATCGATATTTAAGCTTTCCAATAATTCCGAACTTTTGGAAAGCTCCACATACACTTATTTTAGTTTGTTTATTTTTAATTTTAAACAACTTATCTGCTCAGCCGGATGAAGATTGTCTTATGTGTCATGAAGATCCTGGATTAACAACAGTAAGGTATGGGAAAACCAAATCTTTACATATTACCGGTAAAGTTATAAACAAATCTGTTCACAAAGATGTAACATGTGCTTCATGTCATACAGATGCTGCTGTCGAAGAATTCCCTCATCCCGAGACCTTAAAACAAGTAGATTGTGGTAGTTGCCATTCGGGACCTCAAAAGTATTTCGATGCCGGAATACATGGACAAGCGCTTAAACTCAATGCATTATATGCGCCTGATTGTAAAGAATGTCATGGTGAACACGATATTTTATCAGGTGCCTCTCCTGAATCCCGTACTTATAAAATGAATATTCCTGTTTTGTGTGGAAAATGTCATCGGGAAGGCGCTCCGGTTGCAAGGGCATATAATATAACTCAACATAATATTCTTGAAAACTACAGTCAGAGTATTCATGGAAAGGGATTGTTTAAAAGCGGTCTTATTGTATCAGCAACCTGTAATGATTGTCATGAAAATCATTTAATATTACCTCATACTAGTCCTAATTCAAGCATTTCGACCAATAAAATTGCCAAAACTTGTATGAAATGTCATGTGAGGATTGAGGAAGTTCATGCGAAAGTTATTAAAGGGGAATTATGGGAAGAAAAACCCGGGGCTATCCCTGCTTGTACAGATTGTCATCCTCCGCATAAAGTTAATGTTCAAAATGTTTTAGGGACGATATCAGACCTGGCATGTTTAAAGTGTCATGAAAAGGATGATGTTCATAAGCTCTTCAATGATGAAAGAGTTTCTTTAAAAGTTGACAAGTCTGATTTGTCAAATTCTGTCCATAAAAATATCCCTTGTGTAAAATGTCATTCGGATGTATCAACTTCATTAAAACGTCCTTGTGAGACAGCGAGAAAAGTTGACTGTTCTAATTGCCACGCTGAAGTATCCAACCTTTATTTTGCCAGCGGTCATGGGCAGGCATATTTCAGGAAAGATGAAAATGCACCATATTGTACCGGCTGTCATGGAACTCACAAAACAAAATCAAGATATGATGATACAGCTCCAATCTACAGAACCCATATACCAGTGCTTTGCGGGGAATGTCATCGTGAAGATGGGAAGGCAGTTGAAAAAACACACCTAAAAGAGATTGATGCATATTATGATTATTCAACAAGTGTTCATGGCAGGGGTTTGACAGAAAAAGGTTTAACGGTAAGCGCTATATGTACTGATTGTCATTCTTCGCATTATATATTGAAAGAATCTGATGAGAGTTCTACTATCCACCCTAAAAATATTCCCTCAACATGCGCTACTTGTCATAAAGGCATCTACGATGAATATATTCAGAGCGATCATGCTATTACCCGGAATGGTGAGGAAGGTAAATTTCCGACATGTGTAGTTTGTCATACAGCGCATGTTATCACTGAATTTGATCAGGATAAATTCATGAAGGAGGTTACGCTGCAATGTGGTGTTTGTCATAAAGAAGTAGCTGAAACGTACCTGGATACATATCACGGAAAAGCATACCAGCTTGGATATTTAAAAACAGCAAGGTGTTCTGATTGTCACGGGGCTCATAAAATCCTGAATGTGAACAATCCTAATTCATCTGTCGGAACTAAAAATATTGTAGCAACCTGCCAGAAATGCCATGCTGATGCCAATATGAGATTTACCGGCTATTTAACCCATGCCACCCATCATAATAGAGGTAAATACCCAATATTATTTTTTACATTTTGGGGAATGACCTCTTTACTTATCGGAGTATTTGGGTTTTTCGGAATTCATTTACTTTTATGGCTACCTCGATCCTACCGTGAAAGGAAAAAGAAACATCACAAGAAAACCTTTGGCGACAAATATTACATTCGCAGGTTTTCACGCAGTCAAAGAATTACTCATATTTTTGTAATTCTTAGTTTTCTATTGTTAGCTTTAACAGGTATGATACTAAAGTTTGCCAACATGGAGTGGGCAAACTTCCTATCCAAATATATTGGTGGAGTTAAGGTAGCTGGAAACATTCACCGGTTTGCGGCAATTATGACTTTTGGATATTTTATTTTTCATGTTTTTTCATTAATTCAACTAAAAGTCAAGCGTCATGTACCAATAATGAAGTTCATATTTGGAAGTGATTCGCTGATGTTTAACAGCCAGGATCTAAGAGATTTTTGGGCTACAATAAAATGGTTTTTTGGAAAAGGGCCGCGTCCTGATTATGGTCGCTGGACATATTGGGAAAAATTTGACTATATGGCAGTATTTTGGGGTGTTGCTGTAATTGGATTTTCCGGTTTAATACTATGGTTTCCTGAGTTCTTTACGAAGTTTTTCCCTGGCTGGTTGATTAATGTTGCGCAAATCATTCATAGTGACGAAGCTTTATTAGCTGCAGGATTTATTTTTACGATCCACTTTTTTAACACTCATTTCCGCCCGGAAGCTTTTCCAATGGATACTGTTATGTTTACAGGTCTCATTCCTTTTGAAGAATTTAAAAAAGAGAGACATCGTGAATATGAGGAATTAAAAAAATCCGGTAAACTGAAAAAAGTTGTGGTTAAAAAAGAATTCCCAAACTCATGGGAATCAATAGCGAAAATGTTTGGATATTTTTTCTTAGCTATTGGCTTAACTCTGGTTGTTTTGATTATATATTCCATGCTGTTTGGATATAAATAAAAGTTATACACCACTAAAACAGATTTGCTAAAATTACTGCCCTCTTTAGTGCGGTATAACTGGTTCTAATCATCTTTGCATTCACAAACCCGATAAGAAACAGTATACAACCTCATATTATATATGCTATTACCCCCCAAAGTTTTGTTTTTTTACTGGTACATTTTCAATTTTGAAACCGAAAGATGATTAATTTTGCCCAAATTTGATAATAGTCAGTTGTTGGTTTATACTCAGACTCCGTAATCAGTACATACCTCCCAGCCCACCAGAGGCGCATTGGCGTCAAGTTAAAGTGTAGTATGACAACAGGAATCTATATAAATAATAAGCTGTTTAGGATAAATTGAATATCGAATATTGAACATTAGAATATCGAATAACGAATTTAAAAAAATTATAACTTGGCTGACGTGATATAATTCAAAATTCATCATTCGATTGTTCGATGTTCATTATTCAAAAAAGCGTTTAATTTATTGCTTTGTAGATGTAATATTGTTTGTTTTCTAACTCCTTAACTTGACGCCTAAGACCAGAGGCGAGTTTGCCTTTGGAGGATAACCAGTACCCGGTTTACCTGCCAAAACGCCTGCCCGACCGTAGCGGAGCGAAGGCGGGAAGTGCAGGCATGGCAACATTAACTTAGTTTATAATTAACTCAATTATATATAATTTCTTTTTTTATCAATTTACCAAGTTATGTTCTTAAAATATGCCCATACAAATTAAACGACTACTGATTGCTTTTATAATATTTGTTAGTATTTTCCTGGTAATCAGACAATTTTTAATTCCTGAATCATTTGGGGAATTCGGTCATTATCGTGCACTCTCATTAAAAGAGAATGAAGATCATGAAATGAAATATGTCGGAGTATCAACATGTAATAATTGTCATGACGATATAGTATCCGGAAAACAAGATGACCTTCATGAAGCTCTTGATTGTGAAACATGCCACGGACCTGGATATATTCATGCCGGGTCTCCGGAAGCCGGACAATTGGAAATTCCTGAAGAACGGGAATCTTGCGGCAGATGCCATTCTTTTAATCCGGCCAGACCAAAGAAATATATAACTCAAGTTGATTTATCTGAACATAATGTAGATAAAAAGTGTATTCAATGCCATAATCCACATAAACCATGGGACTTAAAAGAACAAAATTGACAAAGCGCGATTTTTTAAGAAAATCCGCTGCATTGGCAGGTGGATTGTTCGCTACATATTTGTTTGAACCGTTTAATGCAATTTTATTTGCTGCTGATACTGAAAACAAAACAGGCATATCATATGGAATTGGAATAGATCTGGAAAAATGTATCGGTTGTGGTAGTTGTGCAAAAGCATGTAAAAACGAAAATAATATTACAGAGAAATATTTCCGCAATTGGGTTGAACAATATACTATAACTAATGATCATGATATTAAAGTAGAGTCACCAAATGGAGGAATAGACGGATTCACACAATCATTTCAGGAAGAAAATATTTTCAAGTCCTTCTTTGTTCCCAAAATGTGTAATCATTGTTCAAAATCACCTTGTGTACAGGTATGCCCTGTTGGCGCTACATTTCACAGCCCTGACGGTGTGGTATTAGTTGATAAAAATTATTGTCTTGGATGTGGATATTGTGTACAGGCATGTCCTTATGGTAGCAGGTATATTGATCATGACGCGGGAGTCGTGGATAAGTGTACTCTTTGTTATCACCGGATCAAAAAGGGAATGTCTCCTGCATGTGTAGCAGTTTGTCCGACTAATGCAAGGATCTATGGTGATTTGAATGAAAAAGACGGGGTTATGCAAAAATTTCTTAAAGAACATAATTGTATGGTATTAAAGCCACATCTAAATACCGGATGTAAACTTTTTTACAATTCACTTAACTCTGAAGTAAGATAACAAATGATTTTAGCTGAAACTATCAATGAAATGCTTCCCAAGGTAGATGGATTTATCTACCCGAATGAATTAGACTTGACATGGGGAATACTTATCGTACTATACCCTTATATTACAGGACTTGTAGCAGGGGCATTCATTCTCGCATCGCTGGAACGAGTATTTAATATTAAAGTCTTAAAACCAACATATCTGATTGCATTGTTAACGGCATTAGCATTTTTGATTGTGGCTGTTTTACCTTTAGTTAGCCACTTAGGCAAGCCATTTAGATCGTATGAAATGTTTATTACACCTCAGCCCTCATCTGCCATGGCGATATTTGGTTTTGTCTATTTATGGTATTTAATGGCTGTTCTACTTCTTGAAATATGGCTTGAATACAGGCGTGATATGGTTATTTGGTCAAATGAAAAGAAAGGTATTATGAAGTGGGTATATAAATTCCTGACATTAGGAGTGGCTGATCTGTCACCAAAAGCAATAAAATTGGATGAAAAACTAGGTTATATCGTTACCGTAGTAGGTATTCCGTCTGCATTTTTACTTCATGGCTATGTAGGTTTTATATTTGGCTCACTTAAAGCCAATCCCTGGTGGTCAAGTGTGATGATGCTGGTAATTTTCCTTTTTTCAGCAATGGTGTCTGGTATTGCATTGGTGATGATAGTTTATATGGCTATCTCATATCTGCGTAAAATTAAAACAGATATAAATTGTTTAGATGCAATTGGAAAGTATCTGTTCTATATTCTTATTCTGGATTTCACACTCGAATCACTAGACCAAATTCATAGGATCTATGAAGCTGAAGAGTCATTTGAAATAATTTCTCTTTTAGTATCAGGGAAATTATATATTACTTTATTGATCATGCAGGTTTTTATAGGAACGTTAATACCATTATTTATTTTGGGAACTTTACAATTCTATAAACCAATGGAAAATATCAGAAAGACTTTGTATTTTCTCGTTGGTATTTTTGTGCTTATTGGTATATTTTTCATGAGATGGAATGTGGTTATTGGAGGCCAGCTTTTCTCAAAAAGCTTTTTAGGATTTACAAGCTTCAAATTGG
>JBDRNO010000125.1:0-3479 GCA_043811005.1 Bacteroidota bacterium
ATGTGTAGCTCACTATCGGATCAGTTACCCAGAGATAATTGCCACCAATCCCATCAATTGTTTGATAGGTTTGATTCATGTTAATTGATATATTTGCCGCTTGGGAATTTTTAGCCAAGCCGAAAAGGCTGAAGAAAAGAATTGTGAATAAAATGATTTTTTTTAATTTTTGCAAGTTTAAAATCAAGACAAATTAATTATTATAAAATATTATTAATTATAAATTACAACGGTCTATCTCCCAAGGATCTCCCGAATATTCCCTAGGACCAAAAGTTACCGGATCATCTAGCCCATGACCTTTTTCAAAAAGTTTATTGCAAAAACCACCATCATTTTCCATAAATTTTGTTCCCCATTCACTTTCTAATTTAGCGTTTAAAACATATTTTTGTCTATTTTTATTAACAATATAATAATAAACTACAGGAAAAGAATTTATAGGATCTTTGGGTTGTTCTAAAGAATAAAATTCAGACTCAGCAATGCCTCCCCAAGGAGAACCATTACAATTATCAGGATTGGGTGGGCTAATAGTTTTTACTCCGTTCAAAAATGGCTTACTCCCAGAACCATCAACCATTCTATCGTCATGTTCAATGCCTATTCCTCTTGCATCTCCGCATGGATAAACACCATATTGATTATAAAAAAGCTCTAGTGCATTACTAAATTGTGCTAAATCAGACATCCTTCTGGCGTCTCGGGATCTTTTTTTCGCTTCACTAGCTCTTGCCAAAATCATACTCAAAATCAAAGTTATAATAGCAATTACTATAAGAAGCTCCATTAATGTGAATCCTTTTTGGTTGTCTTTTTTCATAAATATAATTATACCATATTTCTTTTTTGGCGGGGTCTTGACAAAATTATATACTCTGCTAATTTTGAACTAGAATCAAATCTACCTTAAAAACTAAAGAAAGGAGGTGAAAATAAATGAAAAGAATGATGATATCTATTTGCCTTGCAACGATTCTTATCATCTTCTGCTTCAGTAGTAATGCACAATCTATGATTGCCGGTGAACTAAAAGATGTTCGCATCCAAAGCCATTATTTCACTACTCAGGTTAACGGCAAAATCAGCGAAGAAGAAGGTAGGGCCAGAAGCACAAACAATCCGTCAAACGCGAGATATCTAATACTGATAATCAAGGCCAAGGTTCCTGATAAAATTGACACAATAGCTGCTCGTGAATTTACGCTTTTCTCCCGCTCCTCAGACAACAAAGAACAAAGGTCAACATGTATGGGTATCACGGGCGCGAGACCGGACGGTTCAGTTCTTGGAAATTTTTACCTTACCGACATCTTCAATGAACCTGGTGTAATAATAAAGGGCCCTGATATCACTTTTGCTCTCTTGTTCTTTGTTGATAATTACACCAGCTCCTATACTCTTTATCGAACAGGAACCAGTGAATCCGTGTCTTTCAATGTTGAAAGTAGAAAATTTAGCGTTCTGATCGGAACAACTTCTTTCCCCCAAAATGAGGTAATGGAAATCAGAAAGGCTATTGAAAACAGCGGATGCTCTGTATTTTCAGCAAACGACCTTACGAATGCAGAAGGAATAACCATCATTTATATGCCCCATGCCGAGACAGCTGCAAGAGAAATATCGCAAAGACTAGGTACAAAACTGAACACCATAACAAAGCTAAAGGAAACCGATCTCTTTTCTTCTTACGACATCGTAATCTTGATTGGACGTGATTGCCGTTTGAATAAAACAGCACTATAAATAAAATGACTCGAAAGCCCGGTTTTAACCGCCGGGCTTTTTTATTTTAGAGATATTTAGAAATTAATTTACTGTTAGTCCCGTCGGCGCGGAGGGAGGAACATTGTCAGCATAAACCCCTTTCAGCGTTTTCCAAATGCCTCCTCCGGATTCATATGTGACAGAAATGCCAGTTTCTTTTTTGATCCTGTCTTCCATCGGCCAAGGCCAGAGCGGAGTTTCAGAAATAGTTCCTTCTTGATAACGATACAAAACTTCAGCACCCACCTTGCCGCCACCTTCACCGACTGACTGCAATGCAGTCGGAACCATTAAGTAAGCGCCCTTACCGTAAGTGCTTGTATCATATTCGGGATTAGTACTATTACATCTATCTCCTTCTCCTGGATCGGTATATTTATAACAATATGTTGTATTGTAGATATTATTATAAGTATGAATAACAGAATTTCCAGTATTATCCTTTATTCCCGTATTTACATTTAAAAAGGAATTATTTTTTAATGTGGCACCGCAAACGCCAGTACAGTTATAGGTATATGGTCCATTATCATGTTTAAAATACGCTGCGTCATCCGTACGAGTATGATTAACGATTGTCTGGTTTTCATATTTATAATCATCAGCATCCCAATGCCAGAAACCACCACTATTTAAATTAATCACGACATTGTGATACCATTCCCAGCTATTGTGGTCATAAGGAGAACCCAGATCACCAGTTTTGTTTGTTTCAGGGTCAAATCCGTTCCATCCATGTTGTGTACTCGCAAAACAAACATTTCCATATGCTTTGTTGTTCGCGTTATAGTGATAAGAGGATTGTCCTGTTATACAATATGTCTCGTAACTTCCCGAACAGGTCGCGTTTGTAAAGTCAAAAATAGTATTCTCAACTAGGCTATCGCTTGAAGAATAAAAACTCAACCCAACGCAGGGCTGAGTAGTATTTATATACTGCATATTGCAGTACCCTCTCCGAACTGTTACATTACTGGCTCCATTAAATATCATCCAACACATTCTACCTCCCTGACCCGACGGAGACCTGAGAGATTTTTGTGAGGCTATAGTGTCCTCAAAAAGAATATGGTCAGAATAATATTGAGCTGAAAAAAGTGTCTTGCCTCCAGCTGTTGCAGCATTGTAAGCTGATACCCTCCTGACATTAACATAACTTGACGGATTACTGGCTGATGATCCAGTAACTTTAAAGGTTGCATCACTGCTATCCTCGCATTGCAAATCCTCAATATTGTAATAAGCCATACCAGACACAGTGCATGATGTAGAGCCACTTTGTCCGTCTATGATTGCACAGGCAGCATGACCGCCATCACAGTTGGCATGCAGACCTTTAACAGTAATATAAGCATCTGAAGTTCCGTCAGGCCAACCATTGGCATTACTTAAAGATAACATGCCTGAATTAGCAGTTGTATAAACTCCATCACAGAGATAGAGCGTATCTCCGGGAGATAGAAACGTTGCCACATGCGCGAACGTTTTGACGGCGCTATCACACGAAGAACCAGTGTTGCCATCATCGCCGTTCGGCGAAACATAATACTCCGCCGCCTGGGAACTTTGCGCCAAGCCGAAAACACCGAAAAATAGAATTGTGATGAAAATGATTTTTTGCAAGTTTTTTAATCTCATTAAAGATTATCAGGAGGACAACTAATTAAAGTTGAGTCGCCAACACCAGGGCCATATTCATAATAATTACTGCA
>JBDRNO010000126.1:0-15057 GCA_043811005.1 Bacteroidota bacterium
ATTGATATTTGGAATTTATTTGTGATTTGTCATTTGTGATTTGGTGCTTCATTTTATGCAAACCTTGATTTTATGGACAGACTCTAATTAGACTTTAGTTTAACTTTAATTTGATAAATGGTATATATGAAATTACAAAAAAACAGCCAGGTGCATGGAGTGTGATTTTCAACTCCATGCACCAAGCCCCTTGCCCCATGCTGATATAATTAATACTATTCAACACATTATATTAACAACGTTTTTCTAAACTAAAGCCAATAATTAATTAAGGAGGAAAAAAATGAAAAATCTATTGATCTGTTTATTAGTGTTATTTTCCGGAACAGTAGCTGTTCAAGCTCAAACAAAGGAATCCAAAACCGGGAAAGCAAAAGTGGAAGTCTACTACTTTCACAGAACCAACCGCTGTGGTGGATGTATAGCAATGGAAAAAAATACAAAAAAAACATTAGAGACATACTTTTCAAAGGAAGTTGAAGAAGGAACGGTAAAGTTTATTATTGCAAATATTGATGAAGAAAAGAATGAGCCACTTGCAGAAGAATATAAAGTGTATGGCTCTTCGTTATTTGTTACCAAAATTGATGGAATAAATGAGACCAGGACAAATATGACAAACTTTGCCTTTTCTTACGGCAAGAATAATCCCGAAAAATTCATGAAAGGATTAAAGGAAAAGATTGATGAAAATTTGAAATAATCGTTACTGTTCTGGTAGGCATGAAAAAACTTAAAAAACCTGCCACAAAGGCACCCCAGTACAGTAACAAATAATCCTTTTTTTATGGAAATTTTTTTTCAAAATTTATTAGACAGCACAAATATTCCATTCCTATCGGCTTTCATTTTGGGATTAATGACAGCTATCAGCCCATGTCCGCTGGCTACAAACATTACAGCAATAGCATATATCAGTAAAGATATTGATAACCGGAACAGAACTTTTACTAACGGTTTGATCTACACTTTGGGCAGGGCTATATCCTATACTGTTTTAGGGCTTATATTATATTTTGGGGCAAGCACATTTGATGTTGCCAATATATTCCAGGGCTACGGGGAAAAATTATTAGGGCCTCTTTTCGTGATCATCGGGGTTTTCATGCTTGATGTTGTAAAAATAAAATTTCCCGGGTTTGGCAAATTAACTGAAAAGATGGAACAAAAAAGCCAAACAGGTGGTATTCTGAACGTGCTTTTACTTGGAATTGTTTTTGCCTTGGCATTCTGTCCATATAGCGGTGTATTGTATTTTGGAATGTTGATCCCTATGACCATAGCAAGTGTTCAGGGCTTGTTTTTGCCGGTGATTTTTGCTATTGGAACCGGATTGCCGGTAATCATTATCGCGTGGTTTATCGCATTCACAGTTTCCGGGGTTGGTAATTTTTATAACAAACTCAAAATATTTGAGTTTTGGTTTCGCAGGGTTGTTTCAGCGGTCTTTATCATAATAGGGCTGTATTATATTTATATAATGTTTGTTCAATAAAAGTATCATAACTAATCAGTTTATTAATAAAGTGTAATCAATAAATAACCTGTTCTTTTCGGTTTCTCGGTACTCGGGTGTCAGTTATCGGTTTGTCAGGTTGCCGGTTTTCGGGTAATCAGTTGTTATATAAAAATGCCAATTTTTCAGTAAACTAACTGGCTATCCGATGATTGAAAAACTGATACCGTTCGGTTGAACTCACGCTGAAACCCGATTAACCGATTAACCGAAAACTGATAACCGAAAACTGATAACTGATAACTGATAACTGATAACTGATAACTGATAACTGATAACTGATAACTGATAACTGATAACTGATAACTGATAACTGATAAACTGAAATTATACTTATTAGAAATAGATCGGGAAACTATAAAATTATTTAAAAATTAATCAAACTGATTAGATACTAAGTATCATTTCAAGAAAATGGACTATAAAAGAGAGTTAAAAATTTTAGCATGGCTTCTGGGGATATTTGTCTTTGCCTATTTTATTCCCCTCACTAACTCTAAAGTTCAAAATGCTATTTTCGAGGCTTTTCGCCTATTACAATGGTATGCGAGAAATCACACATTGGCTTGTGTTGTACCTGCACTCTTTATTGCAGGCGCTATAATCACCTTTTTATCCCAGGATGCTGTATTAAAATATTTAGGGCCCAAAGCAAATAAACCGCTTGCTTATTCTGTCGCCTCAGTTTCCGGCATTATTTTGGCTGTTTGTTCATGCAGTGTATTACCGATGTTTGCCGGCATTTACAAACTGGGCGCAGGGCTCGGCCCGGCAACTGCTTTTCTTTATTCCGGCCCGGCTATCAACATAATGGCTATATTTCTAACAGCCCGGGTACTCGGTTTTGAAATCGGACTGGCAAGGGCTATAGGTGCAATTGTCTTTGCAGTTATTGTCGGTCTTTTAATGTTCGCCATATTTCGAAAAGCTGAAAAGGATAGAACTGAGGGTATTGGTTTTGCAGAAACAGAGAATAAATCTACACGACCTGTATGGAAAACAGCGTTTCTTATGGCGAGTATGGTATTATTTCTTGTATTCAGCGACTGGTTTAATCCCGGCAATGTTATAGTTTACCAAGCCAATGGAGAAAAGTTTAAGGCAATTGTGCTTCATGAGATGCAGGATCAAGTTAGGTTTCAACTCGATGCTGATTATAATGATAGAAAAAAAGGAGAAAAGATCACCCTTTTAAAGACTGATATAAAAAAGATCGAAAATGTGAAATCATGGGTCATTACGATACACCAGATCCGATGGTATCTCGCCGGGCTGATGGGGCTTTTTGTTTTGTTAATGGTGATTTTTTGGGTCCCTAAAGATGAATTTAATCTATGGATGAATAACACATGGGATTTCACAAAAATGCTGGTCCCGTTGCTGTTTGGTGGAGTTTTTGTTGTTGGATTTATTTCCGAGCTAATACCGGAGGCAGTTGTGGCAGGTTATGTTGGAGACAATTCTCTATTCGCCAATTTTTTTGCCAGTATTATTGGCGCGTTTATGTACTTTGCTACGCTTACGGAAATACCTATTACCGAAGCGCTCATGAAACTCGGGATGCATAAAGGGCCTGTTATGGCGCTTCTATTAGCCGGGCCTGCCCTTTCATTACCTAGTATTCTGATCATCGGTAAAGTGCTGGGATGGAAAAAAACATTTGTATTTATTACCCTTGTTGTTATTATGGCAACAACGACAGGTATTATTTTCGGGATGATCTAGAAGGTTAAATAGAGTCTATAAAGTCAAAGATTTTTTCAAAAATGGAAATTTCATCCTGAAACAAGTTCAGGACCAAATTCCAAATTTCAAATTTCAAATTCCAAATTTCAAAAAATGAACTATGAAGTATGAAAGAGTCCTTGGTGAAAGATTGCTGCAGTTTGCGGTGGATGTTATTCTGTATCTTCGTACAGTAAAAAATACGCTGGAAACAATGGACATTAAACACCAGCTTATAAAAGCAGTAACATCCACCGGCGCTAATTATGAAGAAGTTCAGGGCGCCCAATACCGGATAAAAAAACGTAAATGAGCATATCTCTAAAGGAAATACGAGAATCTCATTTTTTCCTCAAGGTTTTTCTACGTCTCAAACAGGGCGATACAGGGAAATGCCAACAGTTGGTTAAAGAGGGATCAGAACTAAAACGCATCCTTGCCTCTATCCTCAACAAATTATCTACCCTATTACTTCTTTTCATTCCCTCTTTGTAATTTGAGATTTGTAATTTGAAATTTGAGATTTGAGATTGGTGTTGGATAATGGATATTGGAAATTGGTGTTGGATAGTGGAGATTGGAAAAAAGAAACAAAAAATTAGTAACTAAAAATAATGTCGTATGTTTGCAACATTAAACATTACGATCATGACAAATAATAAAGCAGATGAATTTAAAGAGGAACAGCAGGAACTTGCTCAAATTAGTAAAATGTTTTCACATCCGGCACGAATTGCTATTATTCAACTTTTAGCAGAAAAAAAAGAAATTAAAACAGGCAATATATCAGATAACCTGCCTATAAGCCGCACAACCGTTTCTCAACATTTAAAAGAACTTAAAGAAATAGAAATAATTAAAGGGACAATTGATGGCTTAAAAATTCATTATTGTTTAGATATGGTTCGTTTGAAGGAGATAGAAACTAAATATAATAAATTTTTTAAGAATACTATTTCAACATTCTTTTGTAAATGTTAATTGTTAAGGACATAATTTTACAAATTGAATAAAAAAATGCCACTAAATCACTAAAATTCGTTATCCAATTAATTAATAAATTATGAAAACACTATTTTTTTACCCTTTGCTAATATTATTAGCTTTTACAGGAATCAAGCAGGGAAAAACGTCTGTATCAGAAGAAATAGAAAAAGCAAATAATGCTGGTAAGGCTGTATTTATGGTTGTTACTGACCCGGCAGTTGTTAATACAACAAATGCTTTAAATACTGCACAACAAGCCAAAAAATTACACCCCAAATCAGCAGTTATCAAGATGAACAGGTCAGATGCTGTCAATAAAGAACTGGTTGCTAAATACCGGTTGGCTGGAGCGCCATTACCATTGATTTTAGTCATTGCATCCAATGGCGTTGTTACGGGCGGGTATCAGGTTAACCAGGCAACAGCAGATAATTTAGTTGCATTAATACCATCCCCGAAAAAGGCAGAGGTATTGCTTACGTTAAATCAGCGTAAATCGGCATTTATTGTTGTAAGTAAAAAATCAATGCTGAAAAAGAAAGAGGTTGTAAGCAAATGCCAGCTTGCCTGTGCTGAAATGAATAACAGAGCCAAAGTGATTGAAATTGACTTAGACGACACAAAGGAAAAAAGCTTTTTAAGTGAGCTTAAAGTTAACCAACTTGCAACCCAGCCGCAAACATACGTAATCAACGCCAATGGACAAATGACCGGCACTTTAAGCGGTGTTGTAGATACAAAAACCCTCATAGCCACTGCAACAAAAGCAGCCGGTGGTGGTTGCTGCCCCAAGGGAAGCAAGAAAAGTTGCGGGCCAACTAAGAACAAGTAGAAGAATATGAACCTTTTCAAGTTAGTTTGGTTAGAATTATTGCATAGAAGGTCGCAATTAATTTCGGGGCTTTTGGCTATTACCCTTGGAATTGGTGTTATTGTCGGAATTCAAAGTGTTGCTGTTTTTTCTGAAAAAGCTGTAGCCATCAATCTTGATAATCTCGGTGCTAATATTTTAGTCCTTCCACAAGGTGCAAGTATTGACGATTATTATACAGCAGATATTGATGCACCCACATTTCCGATGGATTATGTTGAAAACATCTTAACATCAACTTTGCCGGGAGTTGATAATTTATCCCCAAAACTTACAAGGCGTGTTGAAATTAACGGCAACAAAATCGTTTTGACAGGCATTCTTCCGGCAAGTGAAATTGCTTCAAAACCAATCTGGCAAACAGCAGGACTTATAAGCGATGAAATGAAGGCTAGCTGTGCTGCAAATATTAAAGCTAATCAATCAAAAGGTTATGAAGATGAACGCCTTCAAAGAAAAGTTATAGATTCACTTAGCACATATCAATGTCTTGTAGGTACGGTCGCAGCAGAAAAATTATCTCTTTCTGAAGGAAGTAAGGTAATAATTAATGATAAAGAATTTACCGTGACAAAATTATTGCCTGAAACAGGAACAGTTGATGATGACCGTATTTTTGCTCACTTAAATACAGTTCAGGATTTACTTGGTACCGGACAACAGGTTAGTGCAATTGAAATAATGGGATGCTGTAATGCTATTTCTGAAGGGTTATTAGGGAAGTTACGTAATATTCTGCCTGATACACGAATTACCACCATTGGGCAGATAGTTTCCACTCAAATTGAAACCAATAAATTAATGAATAAAGTATCACTGATATTCCTCATTATTATCCTTTTTGTAGGAGGTATCTCAATTGGTAATTTTATGTGGGCTAATGTAAACGAAAGACGTAAAGAGATAGGAATATTACGAATGATGGGAACTCCAAAATACTTAATTTATATGACACTTTTAATCAAAGCTTCTGTTTTAGGTGTTCTTGGTGGTATTCTTGGCTATATAATCGGTACCTTGGCAGGAGTGATACTTGGACCATACCTGGCGGATATTATTGTACAACCTGTGCCGGTCTTCTTATTATGGTCTGTTATTATATCAGTGATTATTTCTTTACTGGGTTCATTAATACCTGCGTATTTAGCAGCTAAAATTGAACCTTTTGCTAATATGCAGGAGGTATAAGATGATATTAAGAGTAGAAAAACTTTCAAAACAATACAATCATAAAGACGGACCTGTTGATGCGTTGAAAGATATTACTTTAAATATAAAAGAAGGTTCGTTTGTTACAATAACAGGACCGTCCGGTTCAGGCAAAACTACATTATTACTTGCTCTTAGTGGTTTGATACGTCCAACTTCAGGACATATTACTTTCAAAGAACAAGCTTTAGAAACTGCTACTGATAATAAACTGGCACATTTTCGTAAAAATCATGTGGGGTTTGTAATGCAAAATTTTTCTTTAATACCCTATTTAACAGCTATTCAAAATGTAATGATACCATTATCACTACAAAACGTTGATTATTCCAGGCAATTGCCCCTTGCTACTGCGGTTTTGGAGCTCGTTGGATTAGGAGACCGTTTAAATCATTTACCGCGAGAATTATCTTCAGGTCAACAGCAACGGGTTTCTATTGCAAGAGCTTTGATAAATAAGCCATCTGTTATTTTTGCTGATGAACCAACAGGCAATCTTGACCCATCTTTAGCTGTAGAAATTTTAGAGTTCCTTAAAGATATTAACCAAACAAAAGGTATTACAATTATTTTGGCAACTCATAGTCCTTTAGCGGCAGAATATGGTAATATTAGAATTCAACTGAAAGATGGAAAAACGGTCTGATTTTTTATCATATCTGGAAGGTTGGATCTCAATTGTGGTAAATATTTTACTCTTTGGATTAAGAAATTGAGAAATCAGTACAAAAAGAATTAAATATTGACGCAACAATTCATGTGGATCCATTAGATTAAACAGGTACATTAATAGAGTTAATAAATTACCAATGAATTCAAAACCCAAAAAGTTATCTTTTCTTGACAGGTATTTAACATTGTGGATATTTCTTGCAATGTTCACAGGTGTATTTTCAGGGTATTTATTTCCTGGAATAGTAGGTTTCTGGGATCAATTTCAATCAGGAACTACCAATATCCCAATAGCTATTGGATTAATTGTAATGATGTATCCCCCACTGGCAAAGGTAAAATACGAAGAATTAGGAAAAGTATTCCGCAACTTTAAGATCCTGGGACTTTCATTAGTTCAAAACTGGCTGATAGGCCCGGTCCTGATGTTCTTTTTGGCAATACTGTTCCTGCAGGATTATCCACACTATATGACCGGCTTGATCCTGATCGGCCTTGCCCGGTGTATCGCAATGGTAATAGTGTGGAATGAATTGGCAAAAGGTGATACAGAATATGCCGCAGGCCTGGTGGCTTTTAATTCCATTTTCCAGGTATTGTTCTTTTCACTCTATGCTTATCTGTTTATAACGGTTTTACCATCATGGTTCGGTTTAAAGACTTTTACCGTTGATATTACCATTGACCAGATAGCAAAAAGTGTATTTATCTATTTAGGAATACCGTTTATTGCAGGAATGATCACACGATTTTCATTGATCCGGCTAAAAAATAAAGAATGGTATGAAAATAAATTTATCCCCAAAATCAGCCCCATCACACTGATTGCTTTACTATTTACAATCGTTGTTATGTTCTCATTAAAAGGTGAATATATTGTAAAGATACCGCTTGATGTTGTGAGAATTGCAATCCCTTTAATAATCTATTTTATTATAATGTTTTTTGTGTCATTCTATATGGGGAAGAAGATAGGGGCGGATTATCCAAAAACAACGACTATTGCCTTTACAGCTGCAAGCAATAATTTTGAGTTGGCAATTGCAGTAGCAATAGCGGTTTTCGGCATCAATTCGGGTGAAGCATTTGCAGCAGTTATTGGTCCTTTGGTTGAAGTACCTGTTTTAATTTTATTGGTTAATGTTGCATTAAGATTTCAGAAAAAGTTTTGATGATTGATTAACACAAACAATATTGGAATGTAGTAGAAACGAGACCGGGTCTCGTCTCTACTTAATTTGAGATTTGTTTTTTGAGATTTGGAATTTGGAATATTGGGATTTGTTTAGGTCAATTAGAGTCAATAATCCATAAACTCCCTGAACGCTACCTGCAAATATGCCCTGCCTTCTTTGACCAGTTTTTCTTCAATAGCTGAACCTGACATTATTGTATCACCAGCCAAAACATTTGAGGTACTTTGCCCAAACCGGACAGCCGGATCTGATCCTTCAGGATAAATTTCTTTATGATAATATGTTTTGTATCTGTTATCATAAGCAAAATAACCATAGGGCCTCACCCAGCCAAAGCCATCATTCCATGAATACAAGGCAAATTCGGGCGAAAAAATATTTAACAAATTTTTGCTCCATTTAAAATCACTGCTGTTCAAATTCATTTGAGACAAAAGCGTGGCAATTATATCAACCTGTGACCCTATTTTTCCGAAATCTGTCCCTTTAAATTCATCTTTGATAACATTACCATATAAAAGCAATGGTATCTTAAACTGTTCAGGTGCACAAAAGCTCCGCCTCTTTGGTGATTTATGGCTGTGGTCGGCAACCAGGATGAATAATGTATTATCAAACCATTTTTGGGTTTTTGCTTCGTTAAAATATTTACCTAAGCATGCATCTGTATAGTAAGCAGAGTTAAGGTACATGTTTTCTTTATCATTAAAGTGAATTACCCGGTCAACCGGCATATCGAACGGTGAATGGGTGCTCAATGTAAAGATTACGGAAAAAAAAGGAGTTTTTTCTTTGTTCAGATCGGATAACTGTTTATTAAAAATGAACTCATCATGGATGCCTAACTTCCCATGTGGCATGCCGCGGAAGTCTGTTTGATCCAATATCCTGTCGAATTGATTATAGTACAAATAGCTTTTTATATTTCCGTATATAAGCTGCCCGCCATAATAATACGATGAGGTATACCCTTGTTGTTTGAGGACTTTGTTAATACATGGCAATTGTTTATACTTGGCTGGCTGGGTAACTATTGAAGTGATTGGCAGGGCATGAAAACCGCTTAATATAGCAGGCATAGCAAGGTCAGAAGTGCCTCCGGTTGCATACATATTAGTGAAAAGAACACCAGTTTTTGCCAAAGAATCAAAATTTGGCGTGATGCTGTCAAGACCCCCTAAACCATGGATAATATCTGCGGACCAACTCTCCAATATGATAAGAACAATGTTTGGTCTTTCAGTTGTTAAAAGTGATGGAGTTGTATCATTTGGAACATTATAGAGTAATTCCACAATTTTTTTTGATTCGGATAAATCGTAATAAGCATAGGGGTTTTTATCAAAACTCCGGAAATTCTCTATAGTGCTATGCGTTAGATTCCATGTTGGATTTACCGCTGCATCATTTAATATATTATGTTTTGAGAAATAGGCAGAGCTTTGATTAATAGCAATGGGCTGGAAGCCCCCCCTCATGCCTGTAAATAAAAGCCCCAGTGTGATCAACATTAATATTATTGCAAATAATATCTTTGAAAAAATACTGATATGCTTTTTCCATCCTTTCATTGTCATTCTATCCTGCCTTTCAGCATGCATGGTTTCAGAAGGGTCGGCTTGCCGGGAGGTGGAACTTGCTACCATATGAAGCTGGAAGTATCTGTTAAAAATAACAACTGAAGGAATTAATTGCAGCAGGAAGATAGTTGCAAATAATACGTAATGACCTGTTCCCGCAGTGTTCACAACTTCAGCGGGATGCCTGAGGTGGATAAATATCTTGTAATGAAGCTTAACACCCCAATCATCGTAAAGAACCAATTCACCGGCTCCTATCAGGCTTATCAACACGATACAGAATATAAAGTAGATCCTGTTTATCAGGTTCGGGAAATCTGCTTTCACAACTGATTGTATGCCAAGAATAACAAGCGGCACCACCATTGCAAAACAAGCGGTTGATATATCTAATGGAATTGCATGCCAGAATGATGAAATGATATGGAGTAGACCTATGCCGGCAATACTATCGAAATAATATATAAGGAAGATCAACCTGCACCAGGCAAAAAACAAAAGCCAAAAGAAAAAAAGCTTTAAAAAATAAAGGGGTATATTATGTTTGCAGATTGTTGATTGCAGATTAAAAATTTTTTGTGTCGAAATTTCGATGTTTAGCCACTAATTACACTAATTTCCACGAATTAATTCTGATATAATTAGAGTTAATTAGTGAAATTCGTGGCTATCTTTTTTTTTATTAATCCGTCCCGATAAATCCAGATAGCTCTCTGATTACGAAGTTCTGTCCTTTATTTCCTTCTCTCATTAATCCTTGCCTTCTTGCCCTTTAGTTTTCTCAGGTAGAAGATCCTTGCCCTTCTCACCTTGCCTCTTTTATGTACAATTATCTGATCAATAAAAGGTGAATGCAAAGGAATAATTCTTTCAATACCGATACCTCCGGATACTTTTCTTACAGTACATGTTTCGGTATTGCCGCTTCCCCTTCTTTGTAAAACGACACCTTTAAATTGTTGAATACGTTCCTTCTCGCCTTCAATTATTTTATAGTCAATTGTAATGGTGTCGCCGGCATTAAAGACGGGCAATTGAACTTTTCCTGAGGAGATACGTACTTGCCCGTTATGTATAAAAACGTCCAGTTTTGCTTCCTCGATCTTTTCAGGAGTCGCTTCCTGCTTAGCTTCCTCCGGGGCTTCCGTTGAGTCAGCCGAAACATTCACCGGGAGCTGGTCTTTTCGTTCCTCTTTTCTTACTTCTTCGGTTTTTGTTTCAGCAGTAGGGGCTTGTTGGGATTCTTTCTTGTCTTCTTCAACCTTTTCTTTTTCTTTTATATCTTTTGCTTCGGTTTCGGCATCAGTAGGGGTGGTTACTTCTTCACCAGGGTCTTTAACTTTATCACTCGTTTCTCCTGCTCCATCATCCGTTTTCTTCTCTTCATCCACCTGTTCATCTGTCATTGCCTGGTCAACCCCAGTGCTCTGTTCCGGGCTTTGTTCCTCTTGCGTACCTGCTTCCTCGATCACTTCTTCGGGGGTTGTTTTTTCTGTTGGTTTCATTTTTCTTGATTTATTTTTTTTCCTGTAACTTATCCCATTTTTTTGCATCCATGAGAAATGTATCGGCTGCAAAGTTAAAGATTTTTTTTAATCTCTGATACAATAGAATTTATTTTTAATCCGTTGAAAACAGATTTACAATAATAGATATGTATTTTCGCAAATTAGATTTCTACGGATTTAACTTTGAGCAATGAAATATTCTTTTCCCCTTATTCTTTGTGTTTTCTGCTATTTGCTGCCGTTCTCTTCTATTGCCGGCAACGATCTCGACAGTTTGGAAAAATTTCTGATGGGTTCAGGGGAAGCTCCTCTTCATAATACGATAAAAGTAGATATATTAATCGATCTCAGTATAAAAATATGGGGTGACAATCCCGAAAAAGCTCTGGAATATGGAAAACAAGCCCTTGTGCTTGCCAAACAGTTAAACAGAGACAGGGAAATTGCCAATAAATTTCATTCCATTTGAAACAAATATTGACGGTAAAGGTCGTGAGCACTTCCCGACATATCGCATAGGTGTCAAGCTAAGGAGTTAGAAAACAAACAATGGAAACATCTACAGAGCAATAAATTTAACGCTTTTTTGAATAATGAACATCGAACAATCGAATGATGAATTTTGAATCATATTCGACAGCCGAGTAATAATTTTTTTCATTCGTTATTCGATATTCTAATGTTCAATATTCGATATTCAATTTTTCCTAAACCGCTTGTTATTTATATAGATTCCTGTTGTCATACAACATTTTAACTTGACGCCAGTGCGACATATCGGGATCAGGGAGGGGTTGTCAAAGGTGACAAACAACCGGTCGGCTTCTTAACAGGAGAACAAATTGATGATATCCTGGTAATAGGTGTTAGAATTTAATTTATCGTATCGGAATTTCAATGTTTTTTCCCTCCCGCAAAGGCGCAAAGGGCGCAAAGCTTTATTTAAATTAATTATTGCGTTCTTTGCGTACTTAGCGAGCTTTGCGGGAAACAAAAAAGTTGGTTTGTTTTTGATATTTTTTTTAATTAATTTACGAAGTTCTGTTCTTCATAAATTCGTACAAATTCGCTATTCGCTTATGACAAACGAACGACCATTAGGAGAAATAATTAAAAAGTTTGCAACAAGGTACAATCTTGATAGCAAACTGCAAGAAGTACGCTTAAAAGACTCGTGGGAGAAATTGATGGGTAAAACCATTGCAAAGCATACCACTAAACTATATCTATCTAATAAAAAGCTATATGTTAATTTTGATTCCGCTCCATTACGCGAGGAATTATTGTTTGCTAAAGATAAAGTCATTAAAATGATAAATAAAGAATTGGGAGAAGAAGTAGTGGAAGATATTATTATAAGGTGATGGGATATGGTTGATGGGTGCCGGGTGCCGGATATTGATCAATAGTCATAGGTCATGGTCATCATCATTGTCATTGTCAATTACATACTGGTTGCATGATTGCATGATTGCATGATTGCATGATTGCATGATTGCATGATTGCATGGCTGTTTGGCTGTTGGAAATTGGTGTTAGAAAATCGATCATAGAAATTTAGTGTACCGTCAGGTGTTTCCACCTGACGGTTTTGCGTTGTGTTTCTGTTTGCTGTCAGGTGGAAACACCTGACAGCATATCACGATTCGGAGTTTTTAGGATTTAAAGGTGTATCAAACCAATTCTGAAATCCGTATTAAAATCGCTCTTCAGGTGAGAAAAAGAAATTGCTTTCAATTTCAGCATTGGTGTCACTGTCGGAGCCGTGAACGGCATTGGATTCAATGGATATACCGTAAAGCTTCCTGATGGTTCCTTCAGCAGCTTCAGATGGATTGGTCGCCCCTATGAAATCCCGAAAATGTTCAACTGCATTTTCTCTTTCTAAAATAACTGCCACGATAGGACCTGATGACATGTAATTCACCAATGAATCATAGAACGGACGTTCCTTGTGAACTGCATAAAATTGCCTTGCCTTTTCTTTATTGAGGTGGAATAATTTCATTGCAATTATCCTGAATCCGGCATTTATGATCATATCCAGGATAGCGCCTGTATGCCCGTCTTTAACAGCATCGGGCTTTATCATAGTTAATGTAATATTTCCTGACATAGCGTTATTAGATTAGTTTATTATATATTTTTAAATTTTAATTAATCGTATCGGAATTTTCCGCCAAAGGCGGATCAGCCTCTGGCTGACAATATTATTTCTTCCGCCAACTGGCGGACAAAGGACGCCAAGAATTATAAATTATTGACTATTCTTGTAATACCGTCTTTTATTAGATTTACATTGAAATTAACAAGTAATCCTAATTTTAAATCAGTTAAATTTAAGTATGTCATAAATATTTTCTTTGCGTTCTTGGCGTCTTTGCGAGAGACATTTTCAATCAATTTACCTGCCTTTGCCGAATCCGCCAAATTGGCGGAGCAGGCAGGCAAAGTTATGTTATTTTAATATGTTTGCAAAGTTATGCTATTACTCCTAAAAGTTTTGTTTTTTAATCAATTTACAATGTTATGTTCTCAAATAGTAATTATCGGAATTAACTTTTTAACTTTGCATTTCCATCATTGCTTGATATTATAATCATAAAATGACACCAAAAGAGATCATACAAATAAAAAAATTACTAGGCCTTCAAAAAAACATTGTGATCACTACCCATCACAACCCTGATGGTGATGCAATTGGCTCATCCCTGGGATTGTATAACTTTTTGATTCGAAAGGGTTACAAGGCAGATGTTATCACCCCAAACAATTACCCTGAATTCCTTCACTGGTTACCCGGAAACGATAAAGTGATAATTTATAAAGACAATACTGGCAGAGCAGACGAACTAATAAATAGCGCTGGCACTATCTTTTGTTTGGATTATAATGCGCTGAACCGTGTAGGCGATATGGGTTCTGTAATTAAAAAATCCGATGCTGTTAAAATATTGATAGACCATCACCCGCAGCCTGATGACTTTGCCGATTACAAACTGGTTGATACCAGCGCCTGCTCCGCTGCCGAGCTGGTTTATGAATTTATTGAATTGCTCAACGAAAAGCATGTGATGAACAAAGACGCGATAAACTGTATTTATACGGGTATCATGACTGATACAGGTGCGTTCAGGTTCGGCACAGTTTCATCAAAAACACATAAAGTGGTTTCAGTCCTGATAGAGTTAGGAGCAGATAGAGAATTGATACATGGTTTGATCTACAATAATTTCACACAAGACCGGATGCGCTTACTTGGATATTGCCTGAATGAAAAATTAAAGGTATTTCCTCAATATGGCGCCTCCATGATATCTTTGTCTATAAAAGAACTTGAACGTTATAATTTCAAAAAGGGAGATAGTGAAGGATTTGTAAATTATGCTTTAGCAATTAAAAATGTTCGCCTTGCCGCTTTTATTGTAGAAAGGGATGATATAGTTAAGCTATCGTTTCGCTCCACAGGTGATTTTTCTGTTGATGAATTTGCCAGGAAACACTTTGCCGGAGGCGGACACTCCAAAGCTGCAGGAGGAGAATCTAAACTATCTTTGGAAGAAACCATAGAAAAATTTATTTCCATACTTCCTCAATATAAGGATGAATTATTGTTATGTCAAGAATAAGTTGCGGGTAAGTTATAAGGGTATAGGGCAATGTCATTAAGTTAAGCATTAAGTAATTGATTATCAATACGTTAAAAATACATATAAAGCAAAAATTCCAAATCTCAAAACCCAAATAACAAATAAGGTCCAATTTTCTAATTCTTAATGACCAAAACAAATAG
>JBDRNO010000127.1:0-40007 GCA_043811005.1 Bacteroidota bacterium
ATAAATCACAATGCTCAAAAACTCAATGACCAAAACTGTTTCGGTCATTTGATAATTGATATTTGGAATTTATTTGTGATTTGTCATTTGTGATTTGGTGCTTCATTTTATGCAAACCTTGATTTTATGGACAGACTCTAATTATTGTATGTCTATAAAGTCAGTCTTTCAAAAAAAATGCAGGATAAAACTTATTATCTTTGTTCCATATTTTAAAGTGTTTGACAGACACTAATTATTGTTATCAGTAATTTTGAAACCAGAAACCAGAAATCAATTGACAGTTGACAATAACTATGACTATAACTATGACAATGACAAATAACTAATATTTAATATCTAATATCAAACATCTAATATCCAGTATCCAGTAACCAGCAACCATCATCCAGAAACCAGTAACAAATATCATTTCTCTATAAACAATGTTAAAAAAAATACTCCTTGCACTTTTATTCATAATATTTTTATCAGCTCTGACTGCTGCATACTTTTATTTTAGGCGTGTAAGCATCCCACCAGCCAAGATCATTAAAGCAATCCCTGCCAATGCAGCGCTTATTATTGAAAGCAGGAACATATCAAACACAGGAAAAAAACTTTCTGAGGCTTCCGCATTCTGGAAAGATCTATTATATATCGAGTCTGTCAGGAAATTAGATATGGATATAAGATTGCTCGATTCAATATTAACGGCAAACAAACAAGCTGCCGAACTAATCAATAGCGAGTCAACCTTTATTTCCATTCATATGACCGGGGCAAACAGCTTCGATTTTCTTTATGTGTTCGGATTGCAAAACAGGGCACAAATATCATATGTAGATGAGCTAATAAAAAGAGTTGCCGGGGATTTGGGGCTTTCCCCAAAGGAATCATTTTACTCAAAAAGAATATATGATAAAGTAACCATCAACGAAATCCAATTGAATTCGAAGAATGGGTCAAGTAACCCCATGTTCGAATCCGAAACCTTTTCTTATACTTTTTTACAGAACATTTTTATCGGCAGTTTCAACTCATTGCTTGTAGAGGACGCTATCCGCCAGTTAAATACCGGTAAGTCTTTGCTTAATGACAGATCATTCAAAAAAGTGAAAAAAACAGCTGGCAGCAAGTCTGATGCTAATATATATCTCAATTATGAAATATTTCCGCGTTTTCTCGGTTCATTTCTTAACCCGGCGAGTAAAAGATACGTACAACTGCTTTCTGATCTGGCAAATTGGGCTGAAGTTGATGTAAAGATCAAGCCCGATGCAATTATGCTAAACGGTCTTACTTTTACCGATGATTCTACAGATCAATACATGAACTTATTTATTAAGCAGGAACCTCAAAAAATTGAACTAACCAAAATACTCCCAAGCAATACGGCTGCTATTTTGTATTTCGGGGTAAATAATTTCAAGGTGTTTTATGAAGATTATAAAGTATATCTTGAGAACACAAATAAGATATATGACCATAAAAAGAAAATTGACAAGATCAATGCAATGTATAATATTGATGTTGAACACGCCCTGCTTTCATGGATGGGCAACGAATTTGCAATAGTATATACCAGTCAGAGCCATCCTGATCCGGGTATTGTGCCAGGGCAAGAAGCAAAAGCCAGTTATAACGCTTATGCGGTCTTTCGCATTTTAACCAAGGGGGAAGAGAGCATGAAAAATGTTCAGAATACTTTAGAAGGAATTATTGAAGATATTTCAAAGATACCGGATATCAATCCCGAACTCGTTGAAAACACCCCGCTTACCAACGAAACTGTAAGTTTAGAGAAAGAATTCAGGGACCATACGATCGGGCTTATCAACCTGCCGGATGTCTTGCAGACCTTGTTAGGACATGCCTTCAAACCAATCAAAAACAACTTCTATTCAATTATCCATACTGAAAATTTTGGCGACTATGTCGTTTTTGGTAACTCAATTGCCTCTCTTAAAGGTTTTATTAACGCTGATCTGTCTGGGAATACTCTATTAACAGATATTCATTATAATTCATTTGCCGATAATATTTCATCTAAAGCCAATTGTTATTTTTTCTTTAATATTCCCGCGTCTATTGATCTGTTAAAAACATTCACCGGTGATGCCTTTTCAGAAAGCATTGACTCCAACAAGGTGTGCCTCAAAAAATTTGAAGCAATAGCTATACAGCTTAGCTCTGGCAACCTGCCGGCTTCCTTTGGATTTACCAATAGTACAAGGACAGGCAAGATGTTTTATACCAATGCTTATTTGAGCTACAACCCCGGCTATAAAGAAAAAACACAATCGTTCCGGCAGGCAAAACTCGATACATCAATATGTAGCCAACCACAAATTGTGTTTAACCACTATACCAAGGAAAAAGAAATATTCCTGCAAGACAATGCCAACAAAATATACCTGATTGAAAATTCGGGCATGATATTATGGAAAGAACAACTCCCCGGGAAGATCATAAGTGATATTTATCAAATTGACGTCTATGAAAATAATAAACTGCAATTGCTCTTCAACACAAAAACACATATTTATTTGATTGACCGAAAGGGAAAAAGTGTAGAGAATTACCCAATAAAGCTCAAAGCTCAGGCAACAAATGGAATTGCTGTTTTCGATTACGATAAAAACAAAAAATACAGAATAATAATTGCCTGTAATGACAACAATATTTATAATTATGATAAAAACGGTGAAATTGTTAAAGGATGGGAATTTGACAGAACCAAAAATACTGTAGAAGCTAATATCAAACATTTCAGTGTCAGTGGTAAAGATCACATTGTAATTATTGACAAGAAAGGTAAGGTATATGTTGTTGACAGAAGTGGTAAGCCCCGTATAAAAATTACAAAACAATTTAACTATCTAATCAATAACACCTATTTTATTGAAAAAGCAAAAGATATATCAAAGTGCAGGATATTAACAACCGACTCAACAGGTAAGGTGATCAGTATCTATTTTAATAATAACACTGATAGCTCTGAATTCAATTCTTTTCTTTCCACCCCGTTTTTCATCTTTGATGATATTAATAATGACGGAGCTAAAGACTATATCTTGTTAGATAAAAATCAACTGTACATATATAACAGAGACAAATCCTTGATTTACAGCTACATATTTGATCACGACATTAGTCATAAACCTTTTATTTTTTCCTTTCCGGAAAATATAACCAGGATAGGTGTTGTATCTGATAAAACAAACGAATTGTTTTTATTTGATCCTGATGGAACATTGTACGGTGGATTTCCCATGTATGGAAATACTCCATTCAATATTGCTGGTAGCATTAAAGGAACTGAGGATTGGCTTGTAACGGGAGCTGAGGGAAACTTTATATATATTTATCCGGTGAAATAAACCCTGATTTTCCTCTATTACACAATTGGAGAAATAGATATATTTTTCAGCGGAAAATAATTTAATGAAACGGAGAGTGGGAGAGTGGGGGAATCGGTGTGCCTGCATACCAAAGACCCCAGTACGGGATATAGGTGTGCGTCACCGTATCTTCGATTCCCCCCTTCTCCGGTTCTGTTTTTATTATTTCTTAAACCAATTTGCTTTTTAGTATTTTTTAATTCACCATTATACTATTATATTAATAAGGGGCAACCAATAGAGTCATTTCTCGTCTTAATGATAACTTGATATTCTTTATTTTTATCCCTTCAAGTAAATTAACGTTAGTTTAAGTTAAATAAATTTGTTACTGTTCAGGATATCACAGGGAGATTCCTCACTTCGTTCGGAATGACAATAGTATCATAAATAATGAGGGGAAGGAAAGGACGTGGCGCTTTGATAAGAAAAAAAAATTATTATTTCATGCCATGCGCCACGTCCTTTCCTTCCCCCGATGATAATAAGCACCATGTCATTCCGAACGAAGTGAGGAATCTCCCGAATAAACCAACTACCTGAACAGGAACAAAAATTTAATGCTAATCCAAAACCCATATTTCAGATGAAAAAGATACTGTTTTTTGCTTTGATACTTAGTCTTCCAATTATTTTGATTATTCATTCATGCGTAAAAGACGAATACGATCTGGACATGCTGGCAGAGCAGGAATGGAAGCCGGAAATCGCTATTCCATTGATTCATGCATCGCTATCTTTAAGAGATATCCTTGATGATTATGACAACGAGGAATTAATAGTTGTTGACCATAACACGGGGTTTTTAGCTATAGTGTATAAAGGTACGATATTGTCAAAAAAAGCCAGGGAGTTGCCCTTCTTCCCTCCGGATTCTTCTGTAATTCATGGATATGCAGGTCAGTATACTGATACTCTGACAGTTGATTCTGTGGACTTGAATCTTGAAATTTATAATAAGGTATTGAGCGGCAGTTTCTATTTTGAAGACCCGAAATTAACAGTAACTTTTGTTAACTCTTACGGTGTACCTATCAATCCTGTTTTTACTACTTTTGAAGCATGGTCATCCATAAACGGAAAAATGCAAATAGAATTGGACGGGAACACAGTTCCTATTCCTATAGCCCTTTCTCCCCCACCAACTGTTGAAGGTCAGAGTACTACAACCATCTATGAGTATGATAAAAATAATAGTAATATTGAAGATGTCCTGATGATCTTGCCGAGATATATCTATTATGCAGTAATTGCAACAATAAACGACCCGCCTATGCTCCCAAACTTCATGACAGATTCAAGTGTATTGAGCGTTGAGGTTGAGATTGAACTTCCACTATATGGTTATTCCAACAAATTTGTTCTGCAGGATACCCTCCCTTTTGATTTTGGCATTGAAGTTCCTGAGATGGTGGAATCTGCAATATTCAATGTGAATGTCTATAATGGTTTCCCCGTAGATGTTATTATGCAACTTTATTTTATGGATTCAACACTAACAATACTCGACTCCTTAATATATGAAGATGACAAGCAGATAATGAGTTCAGGAGTTATAGGGCCTGCACCGGCTCTAAAGGTTATTCAATCAACGCACAGGCTCACTACTATTACCGTTGATGATAAATCAAGGATTGATGATATTGCTGAAGCTAGTCAAATGATATTCAAAGCGGAATTAACAACTCCCGGTGCCCCTCATTCCAATGTGAAATTTTATGCTGATTATGACCTTGAGGTTAAACTGGCAGTAAGGGCTAAATTAAAAAATATTTCTTTTGATTAAATCAACGATTAACGAAATGGAGCGAAGCGATAGTTATCTGTATCGGGGAACACCTTTAAGGAAAATAATAAAGTGAGCAATCTTATACGAATTTAATGTGAAAAAATCCTTAATCTGTGTAATCTTTTTATTAACCTGTGAAATCGGTGTTTCCCAGCAAGATCTTACTCTTTATAACATACATGCTATTCCCCAACTCAGGTACACCAATCCCGCATTTTCACCTGCATGTAAATTTCATATCGGATTACCTGTTATTTCATCAATCTATCTGAATCTCAATCACAACGGATTTGTTTTTGCCGACCTGGTTGAAAAGAGAGCATTTGATTCTATTTATATTAACATGGATAATGTTATTAATAAGTTAGAAGAAACAAATTACCTGTCAGCAGCAGCGCAGGTTGACTTGCTTTCATTTGGATTTAAGGTAAAGGCGAACTATTTCTTTTTTAATATAACCGAAAAGGTATTTATCCGGTTCAGCTACCCTAAAGACCTGGTAAAATTATTCTGGAAGGGGAATGCGGTATTTATTGGCGAAACCGCAGATTTTAGCGGGATTGACATAAATGCAACCCATTATCGCGAACATGGCCTGGGAATGTCAAGAGACTTAAATGAGAAATTAACTATTGGGGGTAAACTCAAGTATCTATACGGAATGGAAAATATTTCCTCCGAAATAAGTGAGTTAAGTCTTTATACAGCGCCAAATACTTATGAACTTACTGGAAAAGCAGATTTGCTTATTAATGCTTCCGGGTCATTTACTGACTCTCTTGTAGCTTTTGAGACAGGGGATTTGCTCTATAAAAACAAAAATAATGGATTTGCAATTGACCTTGGCGCTGCTTATAAACTGAATGACAAATTTTCCTTTTCAGCAAGTCTTATAGACCTTGGATATATCAAATGGAAAACAAATGTAAAGAACTACACTACCGAGGATGCTTCTTTTACTTTTAAGGGTGTTGATTTAAATACATTTATTGGCTCTTCAGAGACCGATCCTTTTGGAACGATAATAGACTCACTTAAAAGCGCTTATGAAGTTCAGGAATCATCATCAGAGTACAAGGATGGCTTAACCCCGAGGGTTTATCTCGGAGGGGCCTATAAATTAAATGAGAATAATAACATCGGGTTACTGCTCCAGGGTGAAATTTTCAGGAAATCGCTTTATCCCTCATTGACAGTATCATTTAATAATCAGGTAGGCAGATGGCTTAGTTCATCTTTAAGTTACTCAATATTAAACAGAAGTTATAACAATATAGGTTTGGGTCTGTCGCTGAACCTGGGGTTTTTTCAAATATATGTTGTAAGCGACAACTTGCTGTACCTGTTTAATCTTGTCAGGGTAAATAATATTATTTTGCCTTATAAAGCAAAAAATGTTCATTTACGGACAGGGATCAACTTAACCTTTGGACGAAAAGAAAAAGACCGCGATAAAGACGGGATAATTGATAAAAAAGATGAATGTCCTCAGATTGCCGGGCCTAAAGAATTTAACGGCTGTCCTGATAGCGATGGCGACCTCATTGTTGACATACATGATGATTGTCCTGATGACCCCGGTTTGCCCGAATATAAAGGTTGTCCTGATAGAGACGGTGATAAGGTTATTGATAAGGAAGATATCTGCCCGGATACATTTGGAAAGATTGAAAATAAGGGCTGTCCCGTTAAATTATATCTCCTCGACTATTTAGGAGACACTTTAATGACTGCCGCTTTAAATGATGAAGGATTTTTTGTTTTTGAAAAACTTCCCGATCAAAAAGAATTTATATTCGAGCTTAATGCTGAAAATACTGAATTAATTGATGAAGTGCAGATCATGAATAAAAACAAAGAAGGCATGGAAGAAATAATCACTGCAGTTAAGGATCCTTCAGATGGGTACTTCAAATTTTTCGTATTTGAAGTATTGCCTTATGAAGAAGACAAATTATACCTCATAAATGAAGAGGGTGATACATTAATGATAGCACTTAGAAATAAAGAGGGCTTCTTCGTTTTCGAAAATCTACCGGCTGACCAAAGTTATTTGTTCTTGCTTGATACCAAGGACACTGAATTAACTGATGAACTGCTAATACTTTTAATTGATGAAAAGGGAGAAGAAACTGTGATCGCGGCAACTAAAGAGGAAGCAAATCGCTTTAAATATGAATATATTCCACGATTCGATGAAAGCAAGCTCACTTTGGTAGAGGAAGTGGATGTTCCTGTGATATTGGAAGAAGAGGAAAAAAAGATCCTGAAAACCGCTTTTGATAATTTGGAATTTAACTCCGGTAGTGACGTAATAAGGTTCAAGTCATATACTTATTTGGAAGAATTAAGCAAGCTTCTTTTAATAAAACCCCAATGGCATATTAAGCTATCAGGACATACTGATAATATAGGCGATGAAAAAGCCAACTTGTTGCTTTCCAAAAGACGGGTTGAGGCTGTTAAAAGGGCTATAGCGAAAAGCGGTGTTTCTCCTGACAGAATTATTACCAGGTATCATGGAGAGACACGCCCAATAGCCGATAACTCTACAGAAGAAGGCAAGCAGAAGAACAGGAGAGTGGAAATGCTGATCATCCAGGGTCATATTGAGGATTTTGACCTCGAAAGCCAGCCCGGCATGGAAGAAATGCCAACGGATATAATGAAAGAAAGTGTACAGGGGATTGTTTATAAGATCCAGATCCTCGCTTCCAAACAACCAACCTACTTAACCCCTGTAAACTTTAAAGGTGTTGAAAATGTTGAAGAATACTATCATAAGGGTTTGTATAAATATACAGCTGGTGAATCAACTGACTATGGATATGCAAATACCGTATTAGTTACACAAATGCGCAAAAAAGGATTTAAAGAGGCATTTGTTGTTGCCTTTCAGGACGGGGAAAGGATATCTGTGAAAAAGGCGTTGAAGATGTTGGAAAAGTAAAATAGTAATTGAACCATCCGCTGGTATTTGAAAGCGCTGACTAACTGTAACGAATGATGACCGGTAACCAGCAACCTTCCTTATTCCCGGATTAAATATATTTAAAGAATGGCAGGTAGTAACTCTAGGCTTCCTTTGCAGGTTTCCTCTTTCTCAACCAAAGCTGTTGTCCAACCCTGGGTTTATCATCTTCAGCCATTAGATTGTTCTTATAGAGATGTTTTAGCTTGATAGCGTATTTTTGAGAAATATCCTGCATTGTTTCACCAATCTTAACTATGTGGTAATCAAATTGTGCTTTCTTTCGTTTGGGTTGAAGATAAATTACCTGTCCGGGCTTTAACCTGTCATTCCTTTTCAAGTCATTGTATTTGAATATCTGCCAAAGCATCAAATCCAAATTATTAGCTATTTTAAAGTAAGTATCCCCTTCCTTTGCAATAATATATTTGACCCTGTTATGCACCATAACAGACCTGCCTTTTAACATCGGCTTGCTTGCATATTCTTCCGGCTCTGGTATAATGGAGGGCATTTCATTAACCTTGTCATATTCATATAGCTTGTATTTTTCAATAATATCAATGAGCAGTTGAGGATATTTCGGATTGGTGGCATAACCCGCTTTTTTCAGTCCCTCTGCCCACCCTTTGTAATCAGTCTTTTTCAGCTTAAACAAAAGAGCATACCTCGAACGGTTCCTTAAGAATTCCGAATGATCATTGTAAGATTCCAAAACAGAGGAGTATTTTCTGAAGCATTCATCTTTAGTATCATCATCCTGAATAAAGGTCAATCCTTCCCAGCCCTTATGGCATTTTATCCCAAAATGATTGTTAGCATACACTGCCAAAGGGCTGTTGCCATTAGCCGATTCAAGCATCCCCTGGGCAAGCGTGATACTTGCAGGAACATGATGCATCAGCATTTCCTTAATAGCATCGTTCTTGTATTTTGCAATATATACTTCAGGAGTATTTTTATATCCCATTGGCTGGGCATCAGATATTGAATATTGCAAAATGAATAGCAATATTAAATAAATTGTTCTTAAACGGACGAAAAAAAATAGTTTACTCATTACACGAAATGTATTTCATAATGCATCTTTCACGTATTATAATTTACGCATATGTGCTCAATCAGGGACTCTGTCCAAAGGAGTAAGCTGGAGTATATAACTGTATACAATATACGCAAAGTACAAAAATAGAACATTACATTAATCGTTAATACCGGTTCTGTATTTAAGTTATTCACAACCTATTGTTAATGGCTAATGGTAGGAAGTATTGGGGAGTGGAAATAATAAGTATGGCGTGTGTAAATAATGATTGTATAATCTGCGGCTCAAAAGCAATAATTGTTTATGGATACCGTTTGGATTATTATAAGTTCCTGTTTTTATTCAAAATCAAGTTTATAATAAAAACCGCTTTCATCGGAAAAAATAAGTTTTTACAATTTTGATACAAATCGGCAACTGCCAACTTGTCTATTAATACCAACCAAATTATCGATCCCGATATGTATATGGATTGGTTAGTTGGCTTTTTTTTAAGTACCTGGATCATTTATAATTCTTCAATTATGAAACCACTTTTATTTGCTGCTATTTATTCTTTAATGATCTTCTCCTTCCAAACCGGACTGAGCCAGCAAATACCATCAAAGCGCCCAGGTGTTGACAAACCGGTAAATAAACAAGTTAATAATCCGGAAATGGCAAGTGACATCATATTGAATGCAGTTAATGGGACGGGGGACGGTTCTCTGAGGAAAGAAGTGCTCAACAAAGATAAGGGACGATGGACGTTGACGGGTGGGAAACTTCTGGGTAGCAGAGAAATCCGTTGGCAGGGGGTCAGGGAAATACGATATTCGGAAGAGATAGTTGAGCGGTTCCTGTTCTTTGAAGGAGCAAGTTATGATCCCGCTACCGGTCATTTACCCACATATTATGAAAAAATAAAATTAAACCAGGAAATAAACAAAATTGCAGTACAAATTACGAACCTGGTTTTTGAAGAATTTAACGGGAATGAGAATTCTATAATTACCCTTAATAAGAAAATAAATATCAGTACAGATATCGTTGTTAATGCTACTGTCACTTATCAGAGGAAAAAACCGTATGCTGTGATTTCATTCATGCCCATCAGGAAAAACGAGTTTACAGGCAAATATGAAAAGCTGGTATCGTTTGATATGGAAGTTAAAACTTTTGCTGGTGAAGACACCCACCTAACCCCCTTCAAGAAAGGGGAACAGATGTATGCTTCAAGTTCCGTGTTGTCATCGGGAAGCTGGTACGGGATAGGCGTAACCCAGGATGGTATTTATGAACTTTCCTCTCCTTTTCTTAGTAGTCTGGGAATGAATGTATCATCCATCAATCCAAAGAATATAAGGATTTACAGCAACGGTGGCGGGATGCTGCCCTTATCCAATTCCGCCCCGCGGATTGATGACCTTGCCGAAAATGCAATTCAGGTGGTTGGCGAAAGTGACGGGAGCTTTGATGCAGATGATTATGTGCTTTTTTTCGGGCAGGGACCTGCCAGGTGGTCTTACGATACTACTGACAACAGATTTCACCACCAGTTGCATTTATACTCGGATACAACATATTATTTTATTACTGCTGATCTTGGTCCTGGAAAGAGGATTATTACTCAACCAAGCGATTCTGGTGTATCCACTTCTGTTACTTCGTTTGATGATCATGCCTTTCACGAGAAGGACCTTGTAAATTTGATAAAGTCGGGAAGGCAATGGTATGGAGAAGAGTTTGATATGGTAACTTCCTATAATTTTACATTTAGCTTTCCCAACATTTCATCTTCACCGGTTTATATGAAAGCTTCTGTGATCGCCCGGTCAACAGAGGCATCTTCAATATTTTCCGTTAATGCCAATAGTCAGTCATTGTTATCTCTTACTTGTTCCTCAGTAACTGAAGATTTTACTACAGCTTATGCAGATCCGGAAAGCGGAACGGGTACTTTTAATCCATCTTCAACCGTCACTGTTACTGTATCATACAATAAACCGGCTTCCTCCTCAATTGGCTGGCTTAATTATCTGGAATTAAATGCCAGGCGACAACTTAAGATGTACGGCAACCAGATGACATTCAGGGATATACAGTCAGTTGGGACGGGTAATGTGGCTGGGTTCACACTTTCCAATGCTTCCTCCTCAATAAAAGTATGGGAAGTTACTGACCCAACAAATGTTAAAGAACAACAATATACTTTATCAGGAGCTAATTTAGAATTTACCTTACAAACAGATTCATTGAGAGAATTCATCGCCTTTAACGGGAACTCCTACCTCACTCCAACTGCTTCCGGGAGTGTACCTAACCAGGATTTACATGGATTGAGCCAACCCGGACAAAAGCAGCCGGAAATGATCATCGTCAGTCATCCTGCATTTCTCAGCGAAGCTGATAGATTAGCCGATTTTCACAGGGTAGAAGACGGATTGTCAGTTGTAATAGTAACTCCACAGCAGGTGTATAACGAGTTTTCTTCGGGTTCACAGGATATTTCCGCTATAAAGTATTTCATGAAAATGTTTTACGACAGGGCAGGCAGCGATTCATCCTACCTGCCAAAATATTTGCTTCTGTTTGGCGATGGCTCTTACGATAACAAGAACAGGTTATCGGACAATACGAATTTCATACCCACATACCAGTCTTCCAATTCATACTCTCCTACTTCATCTTATGTTTCGGATGATTTTTACGGTTTGCTGGATGATAATGAGAGTGAAGCAACAACTGACGAGGTTGATATCGGGATAGGACGTTTACCGGTTAAAACAGTATCTGAGGCAAGCGCGGCTATTGATAAAATTATTCATTATACCAACCCGGCAGCTATGGGAGATTGGAGGAATATAGTATGTTTTGTAGCTGATGATGAGGATACTAATACGCATATCAAGGATGCAGACCTACTGGCAAATTATGTTGATAACAACTACAACGATTTCAATATTGACAAGATATACATAGATGCATATCAACAGCAGTCAACTCCGGGTGGACAGCGTTACCCGGATGCAGCAGAAGCTATCAATAAAAGGGTGGAAAAGGGTGCCCTGATAATTAATTACACCGGACATGGAGGAGAAACGGGATGGGCGCATGAGCGTATCCTTGAGGTGAATGACATAAATAACTGGAATAACCTTGACAATATGCCTTTATTTATGACAGCAACCTGCGAATTCAGCAGGTTTGATGACCCTGGAAGAACATCTGCAGGTGAATATGTGTTTTTAAATTCCAATGGTGGGGGCATTGCACTTCTTTCTACTGTTCGTCTCGTTTTTTCAGGTGCCAATCAGACCCTCGCTGATAATTTTTATAAAATTGTTTTTGAACCGGTAAACGGAGAAATGCCACGTCTGGGGGATGTTGTTATGAATACAAAAAACAACTGCAACATCATCGATTCATCAAGTAACAGAAGAAAATATTTACTTCTGGGCGACCCGGCTCTCCGCCTGGCTTATCCTGTGCATAATATTATTACCGATTCAATTAACGGGAATCCCGTAAGTATGGGTCCGGACACCATGAAAGCTTTGGCTAAAGTTACGGTAAGCGGGCATCTGGAGAATGAAAATGGAGTAACCTTGTCAGGATTCAATGGAACGCTTTATCCAACAGTCTATGATAAAGCAGCAGTTATAAGCACTTTAGTAAACGATCCGAATAGTGGCCACAAGGATTTTACGTTACAGAAAAATGTTCTTTTCAGGGGTAAGGTAAGTGTTATCAATGGCGGGTTTTCTTTTGCTTTTATAGTTCCTAAAGACATTAACTATAATGATGATTTTGGAAGAATAAGCTACTATGCTGAAAATGGGATTACAGACGCAAACGGATATTATGAGGATTTCATTATAGGTGGTTCGGCAACCAATGTTGAAAATGACGAAACAGGTCCCGAAGTTGACCTCTACCTGAATGACACCAATTTTGTTTTTGGTGGATTGACGGATGAGAATCCCATTTTACTGGCTTTTATATATGACCGTAATGGCATTAATACTACAGGAACCGGTATAGGACATGATATTGTGGCAATTCTGGATAATGAAACAAACCAGTCAATAGTTTTAAATGATGAGTATGAATCAGACCTGGATAGTTACCAGCGGGGAACTATCAGATCACCTTTGAAAGACCTGAGCGAAGGAAGACACATATTGGAATTAACGGTATGGGATACCTATAACAATTCAGCGCGGGCTTATACCGAGTTTGTCGTTGCAATGTCTGCTGAACTGGCATTAGATCATGTGTTTAATTATCCCAACCCTTTTACTACATATACCGAGTTTTGGTTTGAGCACAACCGCCCCGGAGAGTTATTGGATGTCCAGATCCAGGTATTTACGGTTTCCGGTAAGCTCATCAAAACTATTAATACAAATGTTTTGTCAGACGGGTTCAGACCAGACCCGATACAATGGAATGGAATGGATGATTATGGAGATAAGATTGGTCGGGGGGTTTATATATACCACTTAAAAGTACGTTCAGATGACGGCTCTTTTAAGGATAAATATGAAAAATTGGTAATATTAAATTAATTAATTTTTTTTATATATTTGCAAAAACTATTACAATAATAAAATTAATTTTCCGTTTACTTAACAAAGAAGAGAGTTGGGCAAGCCAGATAAACATATTATGATAACATTTTTTAGAAGCGGCAAAATAATAATATCCGGTATATCATTACTTCTGGTACTGATATTATCAAATTTTACAATTTTTGCACAGGGTGGAGGAATGTATTCAGATAATCCTATTTATATAAATACTATTACAACATCCGTTCCACTCTTATTGATAGCTCCTGATGCGCGAGCCGGGGCAATGGGTGATGCCGGTGTTGCGTCAACTCCCGATGCTAACTCTATCCACTGGAATCCTGCAAAATTGGCGTTTGTCAGACAAGACATGGGCTTTTCAGTTTCTTACACACCCTGGCTTAGGGCGCTGGTTCAGGATATTAACCTCGCATACCTGTCGGGATATAAAAGAATAGATAAAAACCAGGTAATAGGTCTCACCCTTCTATATTTCTCCTTGGGTGATATTCAGTTTACTGATGAATACGGCAACAATACAATTCAGTTCAATCCAAATGAGTTTGCGCTTGATATTGCATATTCACGTAAACTTTCTGATAAGGTCTCCGGGGGTATGGCTTTACGTTATATTTATTCAAACCTTACCGGTGGCGTATCTGTTGGAGGAGCTGAATCTAAAGCCGGGCGGTCAATTGCTGCAGATGTTTCTGCATATTACGAGGATGATGTTGTCATTGGAGCCAAAGATGCCATATTGGGTGTTGGTTTAAATATTTCCAACATTGGGGCTAAGATCGCATATACCGAGACTGCTGTAAAAAACTTCATCCCTATTAATATGCGTCTGGGTGGCTCATTGGCAATTGACATTGATGATTTTAACACTATATCGTTAGTAGCTGATCTAAATAAATTATTGGTACCTTCACCTCCTGTTTATGAAATTGATTCTACCGACGGAAGCCCTGTTACTGATGGTGCCGGGAATAAGGTTATTAAGTATGGCGAAGACCCTGACCGCTCTATTGTCAGTGGCATATTTGGCTCGTTTTCTGATGCTCCGGGCACTTATTATAATTCAAATACAGGGGAATACGTTGAAGAACCGGGTACTTTTAAGGAAGAGTTGAGAGAAATTACCTATTCCGTTGGCTTGGAATACTGGTATGATAAACAGTTTGCAATAAGGGTAGGGTATTTCCATGAGCATGCAACAAAGGGAAACCGGAAATTTTTCACTCTGGGAGCCGGGTTAAAATACAATGTTTTTGGTATTGATCTTGCTTATCTTATCCCCGCATACTTCAATTCTTATGAAACCCAGAACAGCCCCCTGGGTAACACCTTGCGCTTCACGTTACTATTCGACTTCGAAGCATTTAAAGATCAGGATAAAGATAGTCCAATTGAATAAACTCAATAATTAGTTCAATTTCTCAATCCACAATTCTCAATCCGCAATTTTTTAATATTTTAATAAATATATAAATATAAATGAAAGTTGGTTTTGGCTTTGATGTTCATCAACTTAAAAAAGGGCAACAGCTGTGGATTGGAGGCATTAAGATACCTCATACAAAAGGGGCTGTAGGTCACTCCGATGCAGATGTGTTGATCCATGCAATATGCGATGCTCTTTTAGGAGCTGCAAACCTGCGCGATATAGGTATTCACTTTCCCAATACATCCAAAGAATATAAGGATATAGACAGTAAAATTCTTTTAAAGAATGTAATAGAACTAATTGCCCGTGAGGGTTATGAAATTGGAAATATTGATGCAACCGTTTGTCTTGAAAAACCTAAAATATCTACATATATTCCGGAGATGAAAATGGTTCTCGCTGATACTATGGATATTGACATCAATGATTTATCAATAAAGGCAACCACCAATGAAAAAATGGGTTTTGTGGGTAGGGAAGAAGGAGTGGCGGCTTATGCAGTTGTATTAATACAAAAACATTAACATGTATGTAACTAATCAGTAGTCATAATATAGCTTATATTACTATTTGAATATCGAATAATGAACATTTGAATGATGAATTTAAAACCTGAGATTAAAAATTTTATCTCAAAGGTTAAGAAGACGAAACAAAGATAAAAATCACTTAAAAATACGCCCCTTTAACGTATAAGAATAATTTATCCCGATAATATATGAATGTATGGGATTATTCACATTAAACTCCCTCTGGATCCTGTAAAATATTCCTACATCGTTTCTTTTCTTTAAATTAAGATCAATTCCTAAAGTGTAGCGGACTTTGTTAAATTCCTGGCAATTCAGGTAATAGTATAATTCAGTTGCTATGTACGGGGCAATTTTTTTATCCAGATCAAGTTTCAGGGTTAAACTGTTCCTGCTGTAATTGTCTCTTATGATTCCACTTCCGGTTATACTTTGTTGAGTTTGTAAGCGTGTTCTGTAATAGAAGATGAATGGTTTGGTTTTAAATCTAAAACGCAGATCTCCATAAAACCGGTGCCTCGTACCATAAGTTCTATCATCTCTTCTTCTTTGAATATATCTGTAGTTTGTTGCTAATCTGATATATTTATTGAACATGTAAGATAAACCAATATCTGAAAAGAAATTTTTAACCGATGAGATATTATCATTCAACCTTAGTTGTTCTTCAAAGCTTCCATTGAGCTTCGAAGTGATTTTTTTGTTTATTATAACACTTGACCATAGTTCAGCATCACTGACTGGCTGGAAATTTGTTTCCTGGGCAAAACTATTTGAAGTAAGTATTAAGCAGCAGATAGCTGGTATCAGATATTTTGGAGAAAAGGATATAGTATGATTATATGGTTGCATGGTTTTTGATTTAAATTATCCGGTTAAAAATCCAGACAAGTCTATCGGGACAGGTCGGATTTACTAATAACTCTTGTTTCAGAGATTGTTGATGTAATTACCTGGCAATAGTATATGCCTGGAGCTAAGTTGTTTGAAGAGAACCTGACTCTATGCTCTCCGGCGAAAAGTTTATTCTCCATTAATTCAGCGATCTCTCTGCCATATATGTCAAAAACCTTAATCCTTATATAATCATCCTGATGAAGGGTGAAGTTTATGGTAGTAAATTCGGTAAAAGGATTTGGATAATTGGACAATTGAATGCCGTTTGTTGCAGTGATATCATCTTCTATATCAGTTAAGCATGGAATGAACGGCAAACCTGGAGAACCTCCGAAACAACCGTCAAACCAGTTGTAAGGATTGCTCAGATCATCATAAGGGTCTAACAGTTCAAGTGTTGCACCCAGGCCATTGGATTTAACAGGCCATGGTGAAGTGCCGGAATAGATCATTGATAAATAGAGATTTCCCGATTCATCGTACAAACGAAGGTTTTCTCCATTATTGCTCAACCCGAAACCGAAAGGACCAATAACATTGGTTACATCAGGGAAAGTTGCCTGGAACCTGGGTATATCCCGGCATAACACGATATACTCATTTTGTTTCAGCAGGGTATTATTTGGGATTGTGAAAATATTAGCATCATTACTGTCTTTAAACATCCAGCCCGAAATATTCACATCCACGGTTCCGTAATTAAATAATTCAATCCAATCCCCGGCATCAAAGGTAGAAGAAGACCTGTAGTTGATCTCGTTAATGGTTATCCTGTTGGTATCAGGGGCACCGAAAAAGTATGCGGTGAATGCATCATTTGTATCCACATTTAAAGTTATTGTTTGGTTTGAATCCGGGGTTTGGACAAGCATAGCAGATTGCCAGAAGGAGAATTCGTATCCGGGATTTGGAAGTGCAGTTATTGAAATTGGGACACCGTCAAAATAAATACCAGCCCATGGCAAGGAATCGGGGAAAATGGTGTTGATCTTTATTTTGCCTGCATTCTTAGGATAAACGTTAAGTGTGACTGAAACCTGTTTGTTAAGCTCAAATTCTTTTTCTATATGATCGCGTGCAGGCGTTTGGCGGTTATTGATAAAAGTCATCAAACTTCCGTCAATGCTCATATTCCATATCCACATTTCTCCACCCCATTTTTCAAGATGCCGCGGCATTTCTTCAGCTATTGAATCCCGTATCTCATGAGCTAATCCCCCCAGTTCATTGGGGTGAAAAACAGTATTTATAAGGTCGGCATAACGGTTAATGAAATAATTTCTGAAGGTTATATTTTTCAGTAAAGCATTTAATAAACCAGAATGAACAATTGGCTCTCCTCCCCAATTCGTTGCATTTAAAGCCCTGTTAAGGTCGTTATCCGTGAATGATCCGCCAAAACCTAAGCCGAAATCCAGATCAGTGAGAATGTATCTCCATTTTGATGCAGAGTCATTGTTTGCACGCCAATATTTGATATTATTCTGAGGCCAGTCCCAGTTGACATAATAGGTTTCGGTGATAAAATGGTCACAGAAATTTTCGAAATCAAGCATTTTTTTTGCCTTCTCGTAATTGTCAGCATCAGCCATGTCGTTGGTTAGGATGAAAAATGCCATATCAATATAATTTTCATTGGACCCATCAATCACATAGCCCTCAAATTGCAACAAGTCAACACTGTCGGGGTCAACACAGTGATTCTCTGCAAGGTAATAATTACTGATTTTTTCCCTGATATTATAGATACCCCAATATTTTCCATTCAGGTAAAGCACGGATGGTACATAATCCTGCAAATCGTTGAATGTATTCTCCTGAACAGCTTTGTGCATTAAAGCATCTCTGAAATGTGTTCCGTTCCATTGGGTGTCCTCATTACCTGAGGTTCTGAGGATAAACCGTTTATAACTATAGATATCTTTATCGGGGAATAATTGATAATCAAGTGTTGGGTTTCCATATTTACCTTTCGCTAGTATTCTAAAAGATTTTTGGGGCTTTGACCGTGACCATCCTCCGTGTATTTTCATTCCAAGATCCTGTTCGAACTGCTGGCTGCCATCTTCTGCATCAAAATACTCCATGTGAATAGGTATTTCCCAATTCTGCCAGAAGTTGGCATTGAAATAAGGCATGGTTGAATCGGCATTAGGCCCGAGCATGTAAATTCCTGTATTCCAATCCCACAGGTTATCGGGGTGTGTACTGATGGAAATTACAGGTAATGTAGAATAGTCATCAATAAGATAAGTATTTGAAACCACTTCGCTTGGCAGGTAAGAGGGAGCAAAAGCACGAGCTCTGATTACCATTGTTGAATCTATTTCAATAGGAGAAGTAAATAGAGGTGATGATTCTTTTGGAGGGCTGCCATTTGTAGTGTAACGGATAACCGATGAAGGAAAGCTGCAAGTAAGGGAGGTAGTTTGTTGAAAGGGATAAAATCCCGCGTTCACGGAAAAAACAGGATCAGACACATACCCGTTGAATGTCAATGAACCGTTATTGGTTGAATCGGGTGTTGGTTTGTCAAAAAGCGCCATATTAATATTTCCATCAGGGAAACTCCCGTAAGAATTATCTATCTGCATATAAGGAAAAGAAATTTGGTCAATCAATGTTGGAGAATCATCAGATAAATATATTGTTTCACCATCGCTTGAAAGCTTAAAATTGGTATGAAGAAAAGACCACCCTGCCTTGAACCATGTTGGCGGGGGATTATAGTTTGTTGAATTATCCTTGATCCCAAAAGAAAGGAAAGGAATGGCTGACATATCGGAAGAGAACAAATTGATATTATGCACCTGGATAGCGAGCACATTTGTACCGTTTACAAGAAATGTCTTTATAAATTGTTCATCCAATTTAAAATATTCAGGTAGCATTCCCTGGTACATTAGCGCCTCATGTTCTTCATAAGCGAGTTCATCAAAAGGCGGTGGTGTGCCTGTGATCCCAACATTTACTCTTGCAAATTCAATCCCGTTCAGGTAAGCTACAAAAGCATCGTCCCAGTCCATATTAAAAATGGCATTGGTTATTAATGAAGTATCTACTATTGAAAAGGTTTTCCTCATAAAAACAGAAGAGATGGGTGGGGATAGCATAGTAATATCATCACCATCGCCATAACCAATACCGCCAGTTCCCAATGCCCAGCCCGAATCGTTAAAAGAAATTTTCCGCCAATTGGAATCTACCGGTATGGTTGGCACAATATATCGCCATTGTTCGCCTGCAAAAATCACGGTTTCCCAATGGTCAATAGTTGTTTTCCTGTCTTTATCTGATGCAAATAGGGTTATGTAAGATTGCGGTTTTATACTTACACCTGGAAATACCCATTTTAGTAAATTTGTAGTATCATCGCTAAGCCAATACCCTTGTAAATTCACAGTGGAAGAACCGGCATTATAAAGCTCGATCCAGTCGGGGGAGTCGCCATCTTCATCGCTGATTATATTCCCATTTCGTGAGCATACTTCGTTGATGGTGATCTGGGCACGGAGGGGAAAAGCACAACAGATTAAGAAGAGAATGATAAGATATACAGTACTTCTTTTCATGTTTACTGTTTAATCCACTTTTACCAGTGATGCGTGTCACGGTTTCAAACCGTGTCACGCTTGTACTATAGTTTGATCCACTTTTGCCTGTATTGATGCGTGGCAAGGTTTTGAACCGTGTCACGCTTAAAAATTACACTTAGTTGAATAACATATAATCCTGCTGTCAAGTCATTACAAAAAGAGTTCAGGTTAAAGCTATGGTCACCCCCTGACATAACCTTCTTGTCAATAATCGTGGAACTCCTCCCAAACACGTCAAATATATTCAGCTCAACAACAGATGCCTTTTCCAGGTGAAAGCTTATTGTAGTATTTTCACTGCCCGGATTAGGATAAACCTGCAACCTGCAACCTGCAACCAGCAACTCACCGGTTCCTGTTGCAACAAAGATTGATGAATTGAAAGTATCAGCAGAGCATGGATTGGAAGCGATCAGCATCACATTTTTCGTTCCTGCTGAAGAATAGAGATGTCTCGGGTTTTCCTCTGTGCTTGTAGCGTAATCACCAAAATCCCAGTAATAATCAGTGGCTCTGTTAGATAAATTCACAAATAATACAGAATCAGAGATTGTTAAATTACTTGTATTAACCCAAAATCCTGCCTGAACATCATTATGTACTGTTATAACAATTGTAGCTAATTCCCAGCAATAAGTATTTTCATTAATATATACGCTGTACATTTTTGTTGAATCGGGGCTTACTGCAATTGAAGCAGTAGTATCTCCTGTTGACCATAAATAAGAATTGCCACCAGTAACGGATAGTATTGCTGTTTCTCCATTGCAAATTTCAGCGTCAGCAGAAATCGTAAATGAAATGGGATTGCAATAAATACAACTACCGTCATTTTCGTTTGCTATCGGGTTGTAATTGATGGCTGCTGTGTCCATACATCCGTAAATAATGGGCGGAGTACTGATTATTTCCATTAACTGGATAGTATCAAACATGTCTGTATGAACAATTACAACGGGATGCCTGATATTTTCGGCATAATAATGGTAATAATATACAGGTGGATATGCAGTATCTGAATTATAATTTCCATAAACAAAAATGCTGTCAAATTGGTATTGCACATATTTTATCCTGAGTACATCATCAAAGAAATTGAAAGGTGTATCTAAAGTACCCCAACCATCTACAACAATATCCTTGATTGTATAAGATTTTACATCTACAGGTATTGTATTAATCAAAAAGCTAAGTGTAATGAGGCTGCTTTCTGTTTCCGAATGCCCGTAAATATACAAATTGGAAAGGATTGTGTCCTCATCACCTGGCAAATGATTGGCATGAATAGTATCCATTCCCTGCCCAAAATCGACTCTCTGAGTTAGTCCGCTTTTCCAATAATTATTGCCATAAGTGGAGTAATAGTGGTATTGATCTCCTCCATCACCAGGGGAATACAATGCAACGCTGGCACCAGGATGATCATCAGCAAATGGTGTGATGAAAGGGTCCAAGTAATTGATCGTATCAGGATTTGTCATTCCAGTAGGCAACCAAAATTCGGGTATTATAAAGACTTTAGAGAAATCATAGTTTTGATCTGCTCCCGGCCCCCCCATGCTGTCCAATATATCATCGGTTAAAGCATAATAACGGGTTACTGATAAGCCGGCAACAGGGAAATTGTTGCTGTCAATGGTGATTTGAGCATAAGACCAGTAGGCAGTAAGCAGTGTGCAGCAGGCAAAAAAGAGAAAGAATATCCATTTCCTGAGGCAGCTTAGCTTGTCATGGATAAGCCAGAACAAAAAAGAATTATATGTTTTTTTTGAAAATTTGCACATTTTATAAAACATTGAACAATTGAACAATTGAACAATTGAGCCATTTAATAATTATTTTCTCACTATCATCCGTTTATCCCGGATTATCGACCTCACGGGGGACAACCAGCAAAGTGGCGAATCGGAGTTACTAATCTTCAGAACTTTCTTCAAAGCTTTCTTCAAAGTCCTGTTCGTATATATTAGAGGATTTTTCATCGTTATAAAAATAAATCCAGATGCGGGCTGTATCTCTTAAAAAATCTATTCTTCTGATTTCAAACCTGTGAATGTTAAGCCCTGTCCGTTCTCTCAGGTCTTTCATCAACAGGTGATGGTTCTCAGGTTTTATCAATTCAATTTTTTCATAAGTAATTCTTTTTCGGATTTCGCGTTTTTGGAGCCATAACCTTTCCAGACTATAAGTAACCGCAACAATGGCGAAATTTGTAAATAGCAGTTCAACGTAGCTGACCTTTTTACTGGATAAGCTGTTAATAACAGAGATGCCGACAACGATAAACAAATATGTCATTTCCTTGATGGGAATGGGATCTGTCCTGTACCTGAGAAGAGAGAAAATAGCGAATAGACCGAGTGCAAATCCCAACCGCAGTTTGACATTTGCCAACAGGATACAAACGAAAAAGACCACAAGACCAAACAGATAATAAGTAAAGAGGTAGTCTTTGTTTTTGGTTGTGGGATAATAGATGTAACGAATAATAATGATAGAGACGAGGGAGTTAAACAGAAACCGGATAGCGAGCTCTACAAAGTCTTGAGTATTAATTAATTTAATGCCAAAAAATTGCATCTCTAATAAAAATTCATTAATTAGTTCCATTTTTTAATTTTGTTTATGGCTAATAATTTTGGTTTAAACCTGTTATATTTTAATTCTTTATTCAATAAAATTGAACCGATGCAGTACTTACTTATCCGCATGGGTCTGATGTGATATTTTCGCATTATCAGAATAAAATCAGAACGTGATGAGAACTTTTCCTGTTTCACTTCTGCGATAACAAGATGCGGCAGATCAGCAGAATTTTTCTGGTTATTAAATCTTAGACCGCAGTCAATGGTTATTCTCTCTTTTGCCTGGTTATGAACAAGCGTTAATCTTGTGAATTTGTTCCATAATGCAGGGATCAGTTCATTTGAGTTTATTGGGAAGTTATTATCAATAAAATTTTTGCTCTTTTCAGAAAGTTCGGGAGTCATTTCCTTTTTCCTGGTTCTTTTTTTAATCATTCTTCTTTTATTATTCTTAAATTTCACTTCTAAAAAGCACGTCTCGGAATCTATGTATTTCCTGTACCTTACCTTATACCTGTTCATTTTCCCGTTATGGTGCCAGTTATAGAACAAAAAGTCAGGAGTGTCAAAATACAGTGTATGATAATCTTGTAAAGGGCTTTTGTTCATTTCGAGTATTCTGTATTTTTCTTTCAGCTCATCTAAAACCACAGGAAGTTGATCATAATTAAAAATGAATTTGGTATCTGTCCGGTTCAGGAGTTTTACATTATCCATTTCATCTAAGCTAATGGGCTGGTATTGGGATAATATGGATGGGAGAGTGTTCATTTATATACCTTTTGGATTAATAGTGCTCGTCTGTAAAATTAGAATTTTGTGTAAGAATTTGTGGTACGTAGAGACGAGGCATGCCTCGTCTCTACATTCCACAAATACCGGGATTATAAAAATTACTCGTAATACTTATATTCCCTTTTTATTTTCTCTATTATATTTCCTTTGGCATCATAAGTAAGGCGCTCTGTCCAAAATCCATTCTCGTAATTTTTATAAATCCTTTTTCGTTGTATGCTGCCATCTGAATTATATCTTACTTCTACTGTCTTATCGTCATCACTGTTATATTTAAATGCATCTTTCTGAATAATTGTCCCATCCGGATTATATGTAATTTCTTCTAAAATATTGCCTTGTTTGTCGTACATTATATAAGCTGATTTATATTTTGTTTCGTTTCCTTTATCATAAATGTATTTCCATTCGGTCTTTGATATTACCTGATTTTTTTTGATATTCTTCTTGCTTTGAGCATAACAGCAGTTAGCACAAACCAGAAAGATAAATAGCAAGAAAAAATAGCGTAATATTTTTTGAAAAAAAGCCGCTTTTAGCATGATCTTATGTTTTTGGAAAAATGGAATATTGGAATGATGGAATGTTGGGTGAATTTTGTTTTTATTATTATTCCAATATTCCGGTATTCCATCATTCCAGTATCTAAAATTTAAATATGAATTAACGTTAACATAATTAGTAATAACAATATTCGAAACACTTAAAAATTAAGGTCTTTTTTCAATTACTATATCACCAACCTGAACTGCCTGCTCTTTGTCTGTGATTTCGACTTCAACTTCTACGGGTTCCTCACCCTCAATACAACCAAGACATTCAGAGTAAGCGAAAACGGTGTAAGTGCCTGCAATAAGGTTTCTGAACTCGTAACTTCCATCCCAATTGGTTCTCATATCGTCAAAGTAAGTGTCATCACTATCATAAACAATATACACCCTTTCTTCAGGGGCATAATACCACCACAAAAAGTCATTTTGTGAGTTATACTCATTCACTTTAACCTTCCCTTTAATAGTGGAAGTGCCATTATCAACATCAATGTATTTGACAAGGTCAATGTCTGAAGCAATTACCGTTTCCTTTTTATCCGTGATACTGATATTTATTTCCACCGGTTCGGTTTGTGAATCGCATGTTTTACAATCCGAATATGCAAAGATGGTATAATCTCCTGCTCTAAGGTATTTGAACTCATAACTGCCATCGGAATGAGTATCCATGCGATTATCATAGATCTCATTATCGCCATAGATAATATAGACGTTTTCTTCACGTGCTTCTTCTTTTTCTAAAAATTTATCATTATGGTCGAAAAGATTGTTGTAAACCTTTCCTTTGATTGTTGCTTTTCCACCTTCACCTTCGGTTTTTTCGCATGAAGTGAATGTGGTCAATCCCAGGATAAACAGAGCAAAAGCAAAATTTATGTTTTTCATAGATAATTTTTTAATAATTATAAGCGGTAAAAGTAAACTTTTATTAGGATATTGGAATTAGACTTTGATTTTTTGGAAAGGATTAATTTACAACTAATTTCCCTCTGTTTATTACATTTCCTTTTTGACAAACAATTTGATAAATATATATTCCATCAGATATGTTATCAATACTAATTTTAGTATGTTTTTCTTCTATTTCAATGCTTTTTATTTGCCTGCCAATAACATCATAAATATTAAATAAAACCGGATAGTTAAATGATACAACAATATTTAATTCATCAGTAACCGGGTTTGGGTAAATTGCTATTTCATCATGTGCAACAGGTTTGACATTAATACCTGAAGGTGATACCAATACAGGAGAGGCATAGTTGCTGCCCGAAGTAGCGGTTTGATCATCAAAGCTGGAAACAGTATAGTAGTATCCTGAATCCAGCGATGCAGAATAATCATCATAGAACAGGTCAGTTGTGGTCGCAATATATTGCCAATATCCCTCATTAGTAGAAGAACGGTATATTCTGTAGCCGCCAGGAGGATACGTGCCTTGACTACTTGCTGACCAGTTCAGTGAGAAATGGTTTGAATCAGGAAGTACTATTAAGCCGGTGGGTGATGAAGGTGGAATGATCTCATAGTCATGTCCGGCTACCAGTTCGGCAAAGCCCACACCTTCAACCGCCTGGTTCTCAACAGTACCTTTCAGTTCTGTGCTTCCTTCCCAGAATTTAAATAGCGTGACATCAACAACCTGGTCATCAATAGTAGGTGTAATATCAATATTAACACCCCGCAGCGGGTTGATGAACCGCCAACCAAGTGAATAATATTTATCATCTGCCTGATCATGCCAATAACCGGTCCGTTCAAAGATAAAAGAAGAGGAAGTATCTTGAGTGGTATCGGGATACATTGCACTTACAAGCCGCCACTGTGGCAAGTATGGGATGCTGTTGGTATCAGAAAATATCTGCCAGATATTGAACTCCGAAGGCGATTGAGGAATACCAAGTGTGGTTCCGGGAATATCCATCTGAAGGGAGAACCATTCATACATATTGTCGGGATTTGTACCAACGGTAAACGGGCCCCATTGCCTGTCTATCCAGCCTAAACCTGAAGTAATAACGTCCTCCACACCATTGTATTTTATTGTTCCTTCAACTTTCATATTGGAATATGTATAATAGAATGATGAGTCGCCCTGACCACCTATGGGAACAAAACCGTTACCCCCAATCACAAGAGGAGGGCGGTTACTGGTTAGAGTAACATCCAATCCATCATCCTTGACCGGCTCTTCTACGTGAAAGAAATAACTACAGGTAATATTATCAGAAGGATAAGTCCAGTTTGAATAATCGCTGATTTGAAAAAGGATATTATATGAAAGATCCCAGTGACCGGCTTGTGGAGTTAAAATAAAAGGTGTTTGGTTCACATTAGTATTAAATGTGCCTGATGAAGGATCGGCTATATTGAAAATGCGCATAATTGCCGGTCTATAGAAGTAGCATAACATAACATCATATTTATTATAGTTCGGGGCAGAACCGATAAGGTGCATGTTCAAATACCACCATTCGGTAGTTATACTTAGATCCATATGCATGCCATCATCGTCAGGAAAAGTAAGAACACTACCAGGGGGTGAATAAGGATATGCCTTCCAGTCTGACTGGGCAAAAATTCCTGTTGATAAAGAAACGGAAATGGTAAATGCAATGGCAATAATTTTAGATTTCGCTGTAATTGTTTTCATTGTTTCCGTTATTATTGTTTCCATAAAGAATCAAAGACAAATTTAATAAAATAAATTCCGTCTGGCAAATATCTTGTATCAAAATTCTTTTTTATAAGATAAACTGATTAGTGATATTTTTTTAATAATTTTACTTAATTTAGTGGAATTTAGTGTTTTTGTGTTTTAGTGGCAAATTATTAAAACCCGTAGGTTGAATAACCAACGGGTTAAAATTCCGATACTATAAACTATTACAAATAATGAGCAAAAAGATATTGATCAAGTCAGAGATCAAAGAATATAATTCAATAGAGGAGCTGAGCGGGCAGGATAAGAAATTATTGGACCATGCCAGGGATGCAGCAGATTTATCTTATGCCCCCTATTCCAATTTTTATGTAGGTGCCGCCTTATTGCTTGAAAATGGCAAGATACTAAAGGGCAACAACCAGGAAAATGTATCATATCCTTCGGGTTTATGTGCCGAAAGGGTGGCAATTTTTGCTGCGGGAGCTCAATACCCGGACACTCCGATAAAGGCAATAGCGATTACTGCAAAATCAAAGAAAAATAAGATTACTGAGCCGGTAGCGCCCTGCGGAGCTTGCAGGCAGGTCATGGCTGAATATGAGAACCGCTACCAGTCAAATATCAGGTTGATACTGATGGGGGAAGTTGGAAAAATATACATAATTGAAAGCGTAAAAAATATCCTTCCCCTGATGTTTAATGCAGAGTGGTTGAAAAAATAAGAAAACCACTGATTTTATTTAAATACAGGAATTTAGAAGCTATATGAAACGAGAACATATTAGCAGATGTGCCTGGGTTACTGCCGATCCACTTTACATAGATTATCATGACAATGAATGGGGCATTCCCGTTCATGAGGATCCAAAATTATTCGAAGCAATCGTTTTAGATGCTTTTCAGGCAGGATTAAGTTGGCTTACGGTGTTAAGAAAACGCGAAAATTTCAGAAACTGCTTTGATAATTTCGATGCTAAAAAGATTGCCAATTACAAAGGAAAAAAAATTATAAAACTCCTCAATGATAAAGGTGTCATTCGCAATAAACTCAAAATTGAAGCTGCTATTACAAACGCAAAAGCATTTTTGAATATACAGGAAGAATTTGGAAGCTTTGACAAATATATCTGGCAATTCGTTAATTATAAAACTATTGTAAACAGATGGAATAGCATTGATGAAATTCCTGTAAACACAATAGAATCAGATACTATGAGCAATGATTTAAAAAGCAAAGGTTTCAAATTCGTTGGAACAACAATTTGCTATGCATTTATGCAAGCCGTTGGGATGATAAATGATCACACTATTGATTGTTTTAGATACCGGAAACTATAAAGTATAATTTTGTATATAAAATCACGGTGTCCAATACATTTTTAGAAACCCCAATAGAATACCTCAAAGGTGTAGGTCCAAAAAGGGCGGAATCGCTCAAGAGGGAACTTAATATTTTTACTTTTGAGGACCTTCTTACCTTTTATCCCTTCCGGTATGTTGACCGCTCAATATTTCACAAGATCATAAATATAAATCTCACCCTGCCTTATGTTCAGATAAAAGGAAGGATCAGTGCCCTGGAAACAGTTGGCATGGGAAAAGGAATGCGGCTGGTAGCCCGGTTTGAAGATGATACCGGGGCTATTGAACTCGTTTGGTTTAAAGGGATTAAATGGATAAAACCTTCATTAAAATCCAATGTTGAATATATCGTTTTCGGTAAGCCCACCTTGTTCAACAGAAAGATCAATATTGCCCACCCCGAAATTGAACCGGTTGACGGGCAAAGCGCTACTCCAGAACTCGGTGTTTTACAGCCGGTTTACTCCTCAACCGAAAAATTAGGGTCAAAGGGCTTGATCAGCAAAGGGATTACCAGGTTGCAGAAAACATTGTTGAGAAAAATAGAGGCTGAAAACATTAATCCTTTGCATGAAATACTTTCAACGGAGATCATCAATAAATATAAATTTTTATCCAGGGCAGCAGCCATTGGAAATATCCATTCTCCACAAAGTCAGGAATTGCTCCTGAAAGCACAATTCAGGTTGAAATTTGAAGAATTTTTCTTTATCCAGTTAAAGCTGCTTAGTTTAAAGATCATTAGATATAAAAAGTTAAAGGGTTTTGTTTTTTCAAAGGTCGGCACCCATTTCAACTCTTTTTACAATGAAGCACTGCCTTTTGAATTGACAAATGCCCAAAAAAGGGTTATAAAGGAAATACGTAAAGACATTGGCGCTGGCAGGCAGATGAACCGTCTTTTGCAGGGTGATGTGGGAAGCGGTAAGACCATCGTTGCTCTTATGGCAATGCTTATTGCCCTTGATAATGGCTTTCAGGCATGCATCATGGCTCCTACGGAGATACTTGCCAATCAGCATATTGTAACTATTCGCGGAATGCTAAATAAGTTAGGTATTAATGTAGGATTATTAACCGGCTCAACAAAAGCTGCTGAGAGGAGAAAGCTGCATGAACAACTGGAAAGCGGGGAACTGAAAATATTAGTAGGGACACATGCTCTGATCGAAGAAAAGGTAAAGTTCAAAACCCTTGGGTTGGTAGTAATAGATGAACAACACCGTTTTGGTGTAGCCCAGCGTGCCAGGCTGTGGAAAAAAAGCGAGATACATCTACCTCATGTCCTTGTAATGACAGCCACTCCTATTCCAAGAACCCTCGCCATGACACTGTATGGCGACCTGGATATATCAGTGATTGATGAATTACCCCCGGGAAGGAAGCCCGTTAAAACATTCCAACGCTACGATTCGTCAAGATTGCGCGTATTTGGATTTATTAAACAACAGATTAAGCTTGGAAGACAGGTATATGTCGTTTATCCGCTGATAAAAGAATCTGAGAAAATGGATTATAAGGACCTGATGGACGGTTATGAAAGTATTGTCCGTGAATTTCCATTGCCTGATTACAATATAAGTATAGTTCACGGACAGATGAAATCAGATGTAAAGGATTTTGAAATGCAGAGGTTTGTCAAAGGTCAGACACAGATCATGGTAGCTACCAATGTTATTGAAGTGGGCGTTGATGTGCCCAATGCTTCAGTAATGATAATTGAAAGTGCCGAGCGTTTCGGCCTGTCACAGCTCCACCAGATGAGAGGACGTATCGGCAGGGGAGCCGACCAATCATATTGTATTTTAATGACAGGAGAAAAATTATCTGAAAGCGGCAGGATGCGAATGCAAACCATGGTTAGAACAACTGATGGATTTGAGATAGCAGAAGTGGATATGAAAATAAGAGGACCGGGTGATATCGAAGGCACACGCCAAAGCGGGATATTGGACCTTAAAATTGCCGATTTGGTTAAGGATGGTCAAATACTTCAATCTGCCCGCAACATTGCCATAAAGCTCCTTGAACATGATCCTGACCTTCAACTACCAGAGAATATTCCAGTAGCAAGACATTTGGCTGATTTGAAAAAAGACAGGAAGGATTGGAGCAGGATATCTTAATTTTTTATACTTTTACATCAACAAACTATGTTTTTTATTTAATAGTATCGGAATTTCAAAAACTTGCCACTAATTACACTAATTTTCACTAATTTATTGTCATAATTCGATAAATTAGCGGCAATCTTACTTTTTAATAAATTTACGAATCTATATTTTTAAAATCCTTAATTTAATCACATTATGACTGTAATTGAAAAAATAGCGAAAGACCTTCATCTAACTCCTAAAAAACTTATAGAAAAAAGTTTAAAAACTTATATACAACAAATGCTCTCAAAACTTGACTCTGAGTATTTTTTAATTGCAAAAAAGCACGGAGTAAATGATGTATTTGACATGGAGGAAAAAGTTAAAAAAGGACTAATAAATGAAAATGACGCTTATGATGATTTTTTTCTCCTTGATAACATTGGTACCGAGCGAAAAAAACTTAATAGTATATTGAACAAGCTTTAATGACAAACATAGATAAAATAAAAAGAATAGCAGACGTAGAATTTGGAAATCTCGTTAAAAGCACCTTTATTTTCAATTATAAGTTAAGAATTATTTTAATAGATAATAGTTTTATTGACGTATATATTTCTCAGGAATTGATTGATAGATTTGGCTTTCACTGGGAATGTACGGATAAAGACAGAACTATTTACAGATACGACAATTTCCCTGATAAAAATTGGAAATTTGTCAATACTTTCCCATACCATTTTCATAATGGTTCTCAAAATAAAGTTGAGGATTCACCTTTCCCATCAACAATACTTGATGGTTTCAGAGCATTTATGGAATTTGTAAGAAATAAAGTCCTAGAGTAAAGTGTAAAATTGTATTTTTTAATACATTAATATATTATCATTGTTAAATAAATCGGTGTAATCGGTGTTAAAAACAATCTTACTCCCTCTTGTTCTTTTAATTCTCCTATTCGTTGGTTTCAAACCTGTTAACACACCCGAACCCTCAAATGATAATTTCTGCGATAAATTAAAGAACCTTCTCGAATCATCCCGCCAGGGATTTTCTTCCGTGAAGGGTGAAGCAGTTGAGCGAATGATCACAGGCAATAAAAAGAAATTTTTCATTTCAAAAGTAAGGTTCACCGGTGAACACGAGTGTTATCTCAATGACAGCGAAGCATATCCCGAATGTGAGTGTATTTTGGCAACTGATCGCACTATTACGGAGCAATTAACCAGGCAGTACGAGGATTTTACGAACGTGATCATATCATGCCTGCCCACCGGCTATACGATGACCGAACAAGACAGCACCAACAATTTCTACCTCAAAGGCACAAAATTTAAAAAGTATGTGGTGCAGGAACAGGAAGGAGAGCAAAAGGTGAGGTTTCACCTTTATATGTATAGCAGCATGATCGAGAAAAAGAGGGTGGTGGAGCTGAAGATAGAAGGGATTGGGAAGAAATGAAGTGAGCAAATTAAAAGTTATTTCGGGTGATAACAAAAAATACGCAGATGCTAATGGTAAAACAAAAAAAAAGTGATATCTTATTAACTTCCGCATGTTTATTGTTACCATTTTTGTTAACAGACAAGACCTGGATAAATTGACATTTTAATTCCTACCCTTTTTATACCGAAAAATACTACATAAGAGGATAAATTCTTACTTTTGCCCTCGTAAATTAATGCCACTAATTACATTCACCCGGTTAGATAATTTTTTTTATAGTATCAATGTAAGTTTAGGCATTATTATTTTGTCAGTGTTGTTATTATTTTAATAAATTGTTAACTAACTGGGCAGGTTTACACGAAAAAATTAGTTATAATTAGTGAAATTCGTGGCAAAAAAGACACGATAGACTAATAAAAGTTACATTCTTAATATGAAAATCTCATACAACTGGTTAAAAGAATATATTGACTTCTCCTCTTTTAAGGGAGTGGACCTGCATCCTGATAAAGTTGCCGGCATGCTCACCGGTTGTGGCTTGGAGGTGGAAACTGTTGAGAAATTCCAATCTGTAGAAGGGGGATTGGAAGGACTGGTGATCGGAGAAGTGATAAGCAGGGAAAAGCATCCTGATGCAGATAAGTTAAGCGTTACGAAAGTAAACATTGGTACTGATGCACTTCTCGGTATTATATGTGGCGCCCCTAATGTGGAAGCCGGTCAAAAGGTGGTTGTTGCACCCACCGGAACCACACTGCATTCTATTAAGGGGGAAAGATTTAAGATCAAAAAAACCAAAATAAGAGGTGTGGCTTCCGAAGGAATGATATGTTCTGAAGACGAGATCGGCCTGGGAACCGGGCATGAAGGTATTATTGTTTTAGACCATTCGGCAAAAGTGGGCTCGCTCGTTAAAGATCACTTCAATATTGAAGAGGATACAGTCTTTGAGATTGGCTTAACTCCCAATAGGGCGGATGCCGTTTCACATATTGGAGTGGCAAGGGATTTATTAGCGGTACTCAATAACGCTAAGCCCGAAACCCGTAACCCGCAACCCGCAACCCGCAACCCGCAACTAATTAAACCATCTATTGTAGATTTAAAAGTCGAGAATAAAGATTTGAAAATTGAAGTTATTGTTGAAGACAAAGAAGCATGTCCGAGATATTCGGGGATCACGATTTCAGGTGTTCAGGTTAAAGGATCACCATTATGGCTGCAAAATCGCTTAAAAGCAATAGGACAAAAACCGATCAACAATATTGTTGATATCACCAACTTCGTACTAAACGAAACAGGACAGCCCTTACATGCTTTTGACGCGGATGAGATCAGGGGAAACAAGGTAGTTGTAAAGAAGCTGAAACAAGGAACAAAATTCATTACACTGGATAAAATTGAAAGAAAATTATCGTCAGAAGACCTGATGATATGTAATGCAAAAGAGCCGATGTGCATTGCCGGGGTATTGGGAGGTGTTGTTTCAGGAGTAACTGAAAAGACACAAAACATCTTCATTGAGAGCGCTTATTTTAACCCGGTCTCTATCAGGAGAACCGCTAAAAAGCATGATCTTAAAACCGAAGCTTCGTTCAGGTTTGAAAGGGGTGCAGATCCTAACATTACCGTTTATGCATTAAAAAGAGCAGCTTTATTAATTAAAGAAATTGCCGGAGGAACAATATCTTCAGAAGTTGTTGATATTTATCCAAAACCAATTAAAGATTTCAAGGTAGAATTGTCGTATTCAAATTGTGACAGGTTAATTGGTAAAAAGATTGACAGGGATATTATAAAACAGATCCTTTCATCATTGGAAATAAAGATCGAACATGAATCAGGGCAAGGGTTGAGCTTGTCTGTTCCTCCTTTCAAAGTGGATGTATCAAGAGAAGCAGATGTGATAGAAGAAATTCTCAGGATTTACGGGTATAATAACGTTGATATCACAGGTTCTGTCATTTCCTCATATACTGCTGCAACAAGTGAGGACGATTTTAAATCTGATGTACAGGAGATTATTTCCAACTTGCTTTCCTGCAACGGGTTTTATGAGATTATGTCAAACTCAATAACCAATCCCGAATATTATAAGAATTCAGAGAATGGCGTGAAAATTATAAATCCTTTAAATGTTGAGTTGGCGGTAATGCGTCAAAAAATGTTGTTTGGTGGATTGGAAGCTATTGCCTATAACCAGAATCGCAGGAAGATGGATTTAAAATTCTATGAATTTGGCAGATCCTATCATCTGAATACCGAACTCAGGTCTTCAAACAACGAACTAGATAAATATATAGAAAATCAACATCTGGCATTGTTCCTGACGGGTAGAAAAGAGGCGGAAAGCTGGAATACTTCTGATGATTTCATTGATTTTTATTATCTGAAAGGAGTTGTAAATAATATTCTTAACCGTTTGGGTATAAATAAGCATAATGTAAAAAGTAGAGATGCGATTAATATTGAAAAATGTAAAGACGCGATGATTCGCGTCTCTGAATTTGATACAACGGAAATTTTTGAACAAGGATTATATTATCAAATATCTGAAAAAACCTCTAAGGATTTGACGCTTCCTAAATCTTCGAGATATAGGAAGCCTGACTCTTCAAATGGAAAAATAGTTGAATTTGGTAAGCTTAAAGAATCTGTAATAAAACGGTTTGACATCAAACATGATGTGTTTTATGCAGATTTCAACTGGGATATTGTATTGGAAATGATGAACCACAAAGGGATATATTGCCGGGATATTCCTAAATTTCCTACTGTAAGGCGTGACCTGGCTCTGTTGATCAACCAGAAGGTACAGTTTGCTGAAATAGAGGAAATAGCTAATCAAACCGAAAAAAAAATATTAAAAGAAGTCAACTTATTTGACGTGTATGAAGGCGAAAATATTGAGAAAGATAAAAAATCCTATGCCGTTAGTTTTATTTTTCAGGATCCCACCAGGACACTTACCGATGAGCAGGTAGATAGAATAATGGAGAAGCTTATTAAGAGCTATGAGAAGAATTTGAAGGCAGTAATCAGGTAAAGGTTTAGACTTCCTAAATTTTTGGTATCTGTTTAGCGTAAAAGGATTATTAAGACTTCCTAAATCTTTGATCTCTGTTTAGTATAAAACGGTTATGGAAACCATGCCCGAATTGTTTATCGGTTAAGTATAATCTTCGAGATTTAGGAAGTCTGGTTCTTTAGGAAGTCTGACTCTTCAACGGCTTCACATAAGCTGCAATATCCTTGTCAGTAATAGTATTATCACACAGAATTATCATCCGTTCTATTACATTTCTCAGTTCACGGATATTGCCTGTCCACTTTATTTTTTGCAGTTCTTTCAGCGCTTCTTTGGTAAAGGTTTTCTGAGGAATTCCGGAATCTTCACAAATTTGCTTTGCAAAATATTCAGCAAGCAGTGGGATGTCTTCTTTTCTCTCGTTAAGTGAAGGAACATGTATGAGAATTACGCATATCCGGTGGTAAAGGTCTTCCCTGAAAGTGTTCTTTTTGATCTCCTGGCTGAGGTCTTTGTTTGTTGCGGTTATAACCCTGACATTTACCTTTATCTCTTTTTCTCCTCCAACCCTCATGATCTTGTTTTCCTGTAATGACCGTAAAACCTTTGACTGGGCTGATAAGCTCATATCCCCGATCTCGTCAAGGAACAGCGTTCCTCCTTCTGCCTGTTCAAAATTTCCCTTGCGTTGTTTTATTGCAGAGGTAAAAGCTCCTTTCTCGTGGCCGAATAGTTCACTTTCTATCAATTCGGGCGGTATGGCAGCACAATTCACTTCAACAAAAGGACCGGATGCCCTCTCGCTTTTTTCATGCAGCCATCTTGCAACCAACTCCTTGCCCGTTCCGTTTTCCCCTGTGATAAGTACGCGTGCATCAGTAGGTGCAACCTTATCTATCATTTCCCTGACTTGAATAATTGCCATGGATTCGCCAACCATCTCGTAAGTCTTGCTTATTTTTCTTTTTAAAACCTTTGTCTCGGTGATCAGAGATGATTGGCCCATGGCATTGCGGATGGTTATCAGCAACCGGTTAAGGTCGAGGGGTTTGGAGATGAAGTCATAGGCGCCTTTCTTTATCGCTTCTACTGCCGTGTCAATAGTACCGTGACCGGATATCATAACGACAGGTGCATCGCTTGTGATCTCGAAGATCTTCTCCAGAACTTCAATACCGTCCATCTTCGGCATTTTGATATCGCACAGGATCACATCATACTTCTCATTCTCTACCAAGGCAATCCCTTCCATTCCATCTGCCGCTTCATCCACTTCGAATTTTTCGTATTCCAGTATCTCACGCAATGATTTGCGGATGCTTTGTTCATCGTCTATTACCAGTATTTTTGACATAGTGTATGTGATAACTTTTAAACATTTAGTTGCATACAAAGATAAGAAAAATGATTATCTGTTTTTTTTATTATATTTCCATTAATAAACCCTGTCAGGATTTCAACCCCTGACAGGGTTTATCATTACAATGTTCAAATAAAAATAAAAGCAAATCATCTTGAATTATGTTTACATTTGCATGGAAGAATGGATTCGGAATTTTATATCCCTGAAAATATATTTAAAATTTAGTTTAACACTTAACATTTCCGCAATGAAAAATAAAATTTTTAAAATTCTCGGGTTAATTTCCCTTACATTGTTTATCTCCATCAGTGCTATCACAGTTACTTATGCTCAGGATTCTGATGGTGATGGAGTTCCTGATTCATTGGATTTCGCCCCATTTGATAACTTTATATGTCGGGATCTTGATGTTGATGGCTGTGATGACTGCACTTACGGTACGGACGACCCCAGTAATGATGGAACAGATACGGATTCAGATGGAATATGTGATGCCGGCGATACGGATGATGATAATGATGGTGTGTTAGATATTTCGGATACCAGCCCCCTGAATCCCAATATATGTGTGGATTCTGATGGGGATGGCTGTGATGACTGTGCAATCGGGACGGATGGCTTTGGCCCGGTGGCTGATAACGATCCCAGTAACGATGGAACAGATACGGATTCAGATGGAATATGTGATGCCGGTGATACAGATGATGACAATGATGGTTTGTCTGATTCGGATGAAATAACAATACATAGCACAGATCCTTTAGATCCTGATAGTGATAATGATGGTTTAAATGATGGTGATGAGATATCTATTGGAACCGACCCTCTTAATCCGGATAATGATGGGGATGGGGTTAGTGATGGCGATGAGGTATCTATTGGAACCGACCCTTCTAATCCGGATTCTGATGGCGATGGAATAAATGATGGAGTAGAGGTTGGTGATCCTGGCAGTCCTTCTGATACGGATGGAGACATGGTGATTGATGCGCTGGATACCGACAGTGACGGTGATGGCATCCCTGATTCCACTGAAGGAACTGCAGATCCGGATGGTGATGGTGCCCCCAACTACATTGATATCGACAGTGACGGTGATGGTATCATAGATTCCATTGAGGGAACAGCAGATTTGGATGGTGATAGTATACCCAACTATATTGATCCCGATAATGACGGAGATGGCTTTACCATTGCCGGTGGTGACTGTGATGAATTTAATCCAAATGCCTACCCGGGGGCTATGACAATCGTTTCTTTAACCGCTGATCCAAATTGTAATGGCGGAATTGATGGTTCTATAGATCTGACGGTTGTAGGAGGAGTCACACCTTATACTTTCCTCTGGTCAAGTAGCGATACAACAGAAGACGTTACAGGATTATCTCTCGGCATTTATATCGTAACGGTTACTGATAGTGCCGGATGTGCTGAAACAGATAGCTTTACACTCAATGAACCGCTTCCTCTATCCATATCCATCACGGGAACCGATGTGTTGTGCAATGCAAACAATGACGGTTCCGCTATGGTCACCACAAGTGGGGGAACAACTCCTTATACATATCAATGGAACGATCCAAATTCACAAACTACTGCCATGGCTACCGGATTATTTGCAGGGAATTTTGAGATAACTATTACAGATACAAATGGCTGTATGGCAACCGATTCCATTACTATAACCCAGCCTGCTGCCTTAAGCTTAACTGCCGATGCTGAAGAAGCCACCTGCGATAATAACGATGGCATAGCTTGGGCTGTCATCACAGGGGGAACATCTCCATACTCTTACCAGTGGGATGACCTGATGTCGCAAACAACTGATACTGCAATAAACCTGTCCGCAGCCAGCTACACCGTTTTAGTAGGTGATGATTGTGGCGCTTCATACGATGCTACCGTTACAGTAAACGGTACCGGTTTACCAGCCATTGTTCTTGATTCTGTAATTGATGTATCTTGTAATTCAGGTAGTGATGGGGCTATCTACATATCTGTTTCAGGTGGATTGTTACCATATTCCTATTTATGGTCAGACAGCGCTACTACCGAAGATAACACTGGCTTATCAGCTAATAGTTACAGCATTACCGTTACTGATAGCAACGGATGTTTTGTTATTGATACAATAATAACAAATGAACCTGCTGCTATATTTTATTCTTCCGGAGTGAACGAAATAAGTTGTTTTGGTGTTTGTGATGGAAATGCCACTGAAATCCCTTCCGGAGGAACACCGCCTTATACCTTTCAATGGAACGATCCAGGTTCGCAAACTACTGCTATGGCTGCCGGATTATGTCCGGGATATTTTGAGGTAACTATAACAGATGCCAATGGATGTACTGAAATCGAGGGTATATCAATTTCAGAGCCAGACGAACTTATTGTTGATACGGTTTCCGTTACCCATGAGAGTTCCTATGGGAATAGTGATGGCGCTTTAAATATAATCGTGACCGGGGGGACAACTCCATATAATTATCTATGGGATGACATTGGTTCAAGTATAACAGAAGATATCAGCGGATTAACTGCAGGCACATACATAGTAACCGTAACAGACAGCAATGGTTGTACTGATAGTCTTGCCGTTATCATTAATGTATTAACATCACCGCCAACAATTAACGTTTCAGGCACAGATGTTAGTTGCAGTAATATATGTGATGGAACCGCAACCGTTACTACAACAGGGGGCGCTCCTCCCTTTTCTTATTTATGGAATGACCCTTTATCTCAAACAACCCAAACAGCCACCGGTTTATGTATAGGAACCTACTCAATAACAGTAACAGATTCAAACAGCTATACTGTTGCTGATTCTGTTGCTATTTCTGCTTTGAATTATCTGACATTAACAACATCCAGCCTGGATGCTCCATGTGCAGCGATATGTGATGGAGTTGCCACCGTAAATGTATCAGTGGGTACCCCTCCATATACCTATCTTTGGAATGACCCTTCATCCCAAACTAATTCCATTGCTAATAATATATGTGTGGGAACCTATATTGTAACAGTAACGGATGCCATGGGGTGTTCTGATATGATGAGCGCTACAGTTAATTCACAACCTGAAATATCCCTCTCAGTTGTAAAAACAGATGCCACCTGTAACAATGCGGATGGGAGTGCAACAGTTTCCGTCAGTAATGGTACAGCTCCGTATTATTATCAATGGTCGAGCGGTGATACCCTGAGCGCTGCCGATAGTTTGACATCCGGGATATACCTGGTGACTGTTACTGATGATAACGGGTGTTCGGGCTTTGCCGTTGCCACTATCAGCGATTCTGACGGGCCTGTGATCAATAATATATTTTCAACAAATATAACATGTAATGGCGGTTCAGACGGAGCTATAGCTATTATAGTAATTGGTGGCACACAACCTTACACTTACCTGTGGTCAAACGGAGGCACAGCACCAGGTATTTCCAATTTAGTTGCAGGACCGTATGAGGTGAAGGTTACCGATTCGACCGGCTGTGTTGCAAATACCAGCATAACACTTACCCAACCCGGTGCGTTCATTTTAACTGTAACTACAACCGGTGCCAATTGCAGCAATGCTGACGGAAACGCTACGGTAAGCGTAAGCGGTGGTACAGGCGCTTATACATACCTGTGGAATGATGCCGGTTCTCAGACAACAACAACAGCTACAGGGCTTGCAGCAAATGTATATAATGTAATTGTTACAGATGCCAGTGGATGCTCTAACACGGCTAATGCAGCAGTGAGTAATATCGGTGGGGCAGCAATAACCATAGATTCAATAATTGGTGGCGGATGTGGCGCTGATTTGGGCTCTATTTACATCAGCGTAACAGGCGGAGCTGCACCATATACCTATCTCTGGTCAGATAGCTCTATGGCTGAGGACCTGGTTG
>JBDRNO010000128.1:0-14335 GCA_043811005.1 Bacteroidota bacterium
ATAAATCACAATGCTCAAAAACTCAATGACCAAAACTGTTTCGGTCATTTGATAATTGATATTTGGAATTTATTTGTGATTTGTCATTTGTGATTTGGTGCTTCATTTTATGCAAACCTTGATTTTATGGACAGACTCTAAATAGACTCATACTTATATTTATAGAATATAATGAATAAATCCTTAATGTATTAAGCTAACCTTCTTTACTATCATATCAACATCCGTCTGGACATAGAAATAATATATTCCATTTGCTTTTTCTGATAGATCAATATTGTATATTCCCGAGGCAATATTTTTCAAATCAGTAATTGATACTATTTCACCTATTATATTAAATACGGTGATTTTTATATCTTCCGGTTTATTGAAGGATAATTCCAAATTTACTATACCTGTTGCGGGATTTGGATATAGGTGAAAAGAATTTGCCGGATTGTATTCTTTTATCCTATTGGTATTTATTACTGTTATTATTAATGAATCTGTTGCCGAACATGCGCCATTGGAAACGGTCAGTTGTACGGTGTAAGTACCAACAGAATCATAGGTATTGCCGGGATTTTGGATTGTATCCGAATTTCCATCCCCAAAATTCCATGTCCATGAAACAGCGCCAACTGTGTTATCTGTAAAGTTAACAGTTCCTGAAATTGCGAGGTCAACAGTATCATTATCTGCAACAAATGAAACAATAACTGGAGCTATTGCAACGGTAACAGTGTTTGAATTAACACAACTGTTAGTATCTGTTCCCACCACTGTGTAAGTGATATTTGAAGTTGGAGAAGCCGTTACAGATGCTCCGGTGGTATTATTTAATCCTGTAGATGGTGACCAGCTATAAGTGTTTGCTCCGCTTGCTGTAAGGATAATTGAATCCCCAATAGTACAAATCCCCGGTGATGCAGGGGTAATAGTGATCGTTGGTAATGGATTAACTGTTACTGTTACTAAAGTAGTATTTGTACATCCATTGGTGTCTGTGCCAATCACAGTATAAGAGACAGTGCCGGTTGGTGAAGCAGTAACCGAATCTCCTGAAGTAGCGCTCAATCCGGTGGATGGTGACCAGTAATAAGTATTTGCTCCGTATGCAGTCAGGTTAACACTACTTCCTTCACAAATAGCAGCTAATGATGGTGTAATAGAAATAACAGGGTAGGGATATACCGTTATAAATCCTGGTAAAAGTATTGTGTCATTTATCCCACAACCGTAAGCGATCAATTCAACATCATTGCTTCCAGAAGAATTATATATTACTGTTGGATTTGGAATAGTATCAGAAGTAGGAATACCTCCTGTGAATGCCCATGCATAACCGGTAGCATTGGTTGAAGTATTGGTGAAATTGACTGTTAAGCTTCCGCAGCCGGAAGTAGTGTCACTGGCAAAACCGGCAGATGGTGTTCCACTTATAACCTCTACAGAGACTATAGCTGAGTCAACACAAGCATTTGTGTCAATCCCGGTCACGGTGTAGGATGTAGTAGAACCAGGATAAGCATTAATGGAGCTTCCAGTAGTATCACTTAATCCTGCTGATGGAGACCAGTTATAAAATGAAGCACCACTAACTGATAAGTTTACTGTATCTCCAATACATATTACCGCTGATAATGGCAATACAGAAACAGCGGGATTTCGATATACAGAAACATTCATACATAAAGTATCACTACAACCTGATGCATTAATTGCAATTAAACAGATAGTATATGTAGTATCAATACTTGATGGGTTTGTAAAAACATGGGTGGGGTTTTGCTGCATGGAAGTGTCTCCATCACCAAAATCCCACAAATAGCTATTAGCTCCTGTTGATATATCTGTAAAATTGATAGTTAAAGGAGAACAACCGATTGTATCGGTAGCAATAAAGTTACCAAAAGGATTTGCGCTCACTGTGATATAACCCGGTTTACTTAATGTATCACTGCCATTTGCATTTGCGGTAATTAAAATTACATCGTATGTACCAACTGAATCGTAAGTTACAGTTGGATTTTGAACTGTATCTGAAGAAGGTGTGCCTCCTGGAAATGACCATATCCAGCTGGTAGGATAATTTACAGATTGATCAGTGAAAGTTACACTTTTTCCTATGCAAATAGTAGTATCACTTGCAGAAAAACTGGCAACCGGTTCGGCAATGACATTCCCGTAAATATTTATATCGTCAATATAGAGATTATTACCCCACCCGCTTTTATTTTCAATAGCAATCTGTATCCTTGATTGCCCTATATAAGCATCTAAATTAATTGAATCTGTTCTCCATTGGCTGTTGGTTGGGACAAATGCATTAGTTTCATCAGCTCCCGTAGTGGAAAGAACATTGTTTCCTTTTGCGTAAACCCTGTCCCATGTATTCCCGCAATCTGTTGAAACCGAAACAATTAATGAATCATGATAATTGTTGCTATACCTGGCATAAGCTACGCTAAAATCAAGACCCAAAGGAGACCCGACACCTGAAAAGTCAAGGTAAGGGGTGATGAGGTAATCACTTGCCCCTGTATTATCATTATCAAAATTGTCTATCATCATGCAGGCAGTACTGTTCCCAAATCCACTTACAGAATTATCTCTTTCCCATGTATCACCCATATCAGGATTGTCAAGTATCCATCCGCTTGGAGGAAAAGTGACGTTTTCAAATCCTTCAGTAAGCGGAAGAGTTATTCCAACAGGGTTTATCAGATCAAAATTACTGGTCATAGTATCGTTGGATGTATTCAAATCGGTGCCGCTGTTAGGATTGGAAGTGAATACTGTAAAAGAATGAGAACCGGAACCTAATGTTTGGGTTGGCAGAGTGATGTTATCAGTAGCATTGGTGGCTAAAATTCCTGTCCAGTAATATGTATTAATAGTACCATTATCTACTTGGTAATTAATATCAACTTGAGTAAGTGTATCTATCCCCTTATTTCTCAATACAACTTCAGGGTCAAATGAAAGATCACAGGAAGTTGAGCCATTTATAGGTGTAAGGATTGAATTTATGCTTGCATCCAAAGCAACAGAAGGTTGGTTGGGGTCATATCCGTCAACAGTAGTTGCTCCGGTACCACAACCATCCAGCCAATCCACCAGTTGATTGGAGGGGGATCCACCTGCATCCCAGGAAACATTAAACCTGCCATAATTATCGTCAGTGATATTGGAGCATGAAGCAGTGCCTCCGTAAAGCTGTCCTATTACCCTGCCGTTTTGATCGAACAAAGGAGAACCAGAGGAACCTCCTTCAGTAGTCCCGTCTTCCCAATTGCCAATTTCCCATACTGCTGCTCCGTTCCATGTGGTTTGAGTAGCAGGATCATAATCGAATGAGATCTTTTTTACGTCTCCTGACGGGTGGTGAATGGCAACCTGGGAGGTTGGATTAGTACCGGAATTATCCCAACCGGAATAAAAAACATTGTAGCCGGCAGGAGGTACGGCACTTAATTCAATCAAGCCGAAATCCGAACCGGAATTGTTCGCCCTTAAAGTTGCACCTGAAATAGTTTGATTAGTTGGTCCATTCTGGGTTGGTGTGCATATAGGGCTATCCCAATTGAACCGAAATACCCAGGTAGAGACACTACCGCCTAAACAGTGATTTGCAGTAAGAAAATAAGGTGTTCCGTCCTCACATGTGTTGTTTATTAATGATCCTGTGCATGCTGCACTTCCACCTACAATAATTATTGCTACTGATCTTATTTGGTCACGCCAGGAATCACCAACCGGACATATTACATTATTGTTACAAGGGCCGGAATCACCCAAACCTTTTGCATAAGAGAATAAGTCTCTATAGCCATGGGTGACGGTTCCTATGCTTAGGGAACCTTGATCTGCTACTTTGCCGGGCTCAAAATATTCAACAATGATAATGTCTCCATGAACCAATGTCGTGCCTAATTCCCTGAACGGCTTGTTGTTCTTATTTGTAAATGATCCAATAACTTCAGTTTTATCTTCATTGTATATAAAAAGTTTTGCTCCCTCCGGTAAGAAGTAATCATCAAAAGTAAGATTGATGGATAAAGCGCCTGTTGAAACAATCTTCAATCTCCAAATCCTGTTCCCTTTTCCAATAGTTTCCCATAAACCGGAATTTTGCAGATTCAAATTTACAGGAATGTTGTATCCAAATCTCCAGGGAATGTCTTTATGCTGGTCATTTATGGAGTCCTCTTGAAGAAGTACCGGTACATCTACCCAAGGCATTACTTCTGTTGGAATGTTGTTTACAAGTTGAATATGCTTTAAAAAGCTGATTGGCGTACCACCTTCACTTATTTGTGAGAAGAGCTTTGGAGTAAATAAGAGTGTTGTGAAGATGAAAACGAATGTAAATAGTATGATCTTTTTCATAACGACTGGTATTTATATTTTAATAGCTGGCGGAAGAATTATACTAATTTTCAAGAATTTATTTATTAGTGTTAATTCGTGTAATTAGTGGCAAAATTACTTTTTATTCAAAACTCGGACTGTTTGAGCTTTTAAAACTGGGTATATTCATGCCAATAAATAATTCGTGCGAACCCGATGAATACTTTTTAATATTGGTTAAAGTAATATCATAAGAGTATCCCAAACTAAAGTTGTTTTTCTTTGCTCCCAGCATAATAACTATGGATTCCTTGTTCCTGTATGATGTACCTAACCAAACGGTTTCTTTATATATGACTTTTGCATTTATATCAAATTGTATGGGAGTATGTGCTACTACCTTAAATAAAAATGAAGGTTCTGCATGAAGATCCTCATTGATTTTCAGGTAATAACCTGCTGTAAGAAAATAATGCCTTACTAACTTATTAAAATTCAAGTCATCATCTTTATCATAATCCACTTTGTGTTGAAACAATTGTGGAACAGAGAACCCCACATAGTATTTCTTTGAATAGAAATATGCCCCGAAAGATGCTTCAGGAATGTATTTTTTTTCCACTCCTCCCAAAATGGCATTATCATTTGGCTCGTCTAACGTTATTTCTGCTTTGTCAATAACATGTTGATAAAACATCCCTGCTAATCCAAGTGATAGTTTTGCTTCATTACTAACAGATAGATGATAAGCATACGATAACTGTAACCCTGTTTGATGAACAGGTCCTGTCCTATCATTAATAATAATTCCTCCAATCCCTACCTTTTCACTCCATGACCCATGTACACTTAATGTTTGAGTGATTGGCGCATCATCAATGCCAATCCATTGATTCCTGAAAGTTAACATTGCAGGATTGTAATCCTTGCTTCCGGCTACTGCCGGATTGATAAAATAATCGTTAAACATATACTGGCTGTGATGAGGAAGTTGTTGAGCGTACGTATAGGAAAAAGTTGAGCATAGCGTAACGATAATTATCGGGATAAGAAGTAAAAAGTAAAAAGTTAAACATAACTTCCGGCATATTAAGTCCCTTCTATATTTATGGTCACCACATGAGTGAAATAATGCAGAATTATAAATTATGAATTGTTTCATTGTTATTAGTTGTTAGTTCTTAATGCGAATTAAGGGTTGAAATTTATCTTGTATGTTCATCTATGTTATTTACCACATAGACACATAGAACACATAGCAATTTCACATAGAATCAAATAGTACGGCTTTGCTCACTACAAATCTATGTGTTTTTCTTATGTGCGCTATGTGCCTATTGTGGTTCAAATAATTTTGATTTTGTTTTTATCCCAACCCTTAATTCGCATTCTTATCTGAAAATAGTTACAGTTCCGGTATATGATTCATCCTTGTTAAGTGTAATAATGTAATAATAAGCAGCAGCCGGTAATTCTTTGCCATTATATGTTCCATCCCATGGTTCGGTATATCCTTGTGAGCTGAAAATCAATGATCCCCAGCGATTATAAACGTCTACTACTATTTCGGGATAAAAGTAAATGCCCCTGATTATCCATTTATCATTGGTCCCGTCATCGTTTGGTGTAAATCCGGATGGGATATTCAAACAATCGCCAGTTCCTATGCCAACTTCAATAGTATCTGATGCCGGACAATTATTATTATCAGTAACAATTATAAAATATGTCCCATCAGTAATATTGCCGATATCCTCTGTTGTTGCATTATTTGACCAATTATAGGAATATGGGGGTGATCCGTTTGTAACTGTAATATCAATTTCTCCGTCATTTGCTCCATAACAGCTTATATCAGTAACCAGGAATGAAATTTCAGGACCATCAGTATCGCCCAGGAACGCTGATGTTGAAGCATAACAATTGTTTGTATCAATAACAGTAACCATATAAGTTCCTGCTGCTAATCCGGTAGCAGTATCTGTAGTTTGTGCAAGCAGGTCATTCCATTGGTAAATAATAGGCCCGGTGACTCCGCTTACAGCTACTAAAACAGAACCATCTGAATTTCCGCAAGTAGCGTTAATGCTGCTGGTAGTAAGTGATAGAACAATGGATTCAATGATCGTTATACTTGATGTGTTTGTACATCCATTCGTATCAGTTACAGTTATATCGTAGGTTCCGGCACACAAACCGGTAGCAATAGTAGTTGTTTGTGCAGGAGTTGTGCTCCATAAATAATTATATGGTGGGGTTCCACCGGAAGTGATTACAATAGCATCACCATCACAGGCTCCACTACAGGAAGCGTTATTAATGTAAGTAGGAGTGGTTAAAGCAGTTTGTTCATCCACAGTATAGCTTGCTACTGTAATACACCCATTTGCATCGGTAATGGTAACGATATATTTACCATCGCATAAACCTGAAATATTAGCTGTTGATTGAGCCGGGATTGTATTCCATGAATATGTATATGGCAAAGTTCCACCGGAAACCAATGAATTGGCAGTACCATCACATGCAGAATAACAGCTTATATCCGTTCCGGAGGTGTTTACAATCAATGCAGTCGGTTCTATGATTGTATCACTGTCAGTTGTAGTACAGTTATTGGCATCGGTTACAATAACGGTATAAATGCCTCCTGATAATACGGTTAGGTCTTGAGTGACTGCACCATTAGACCAGGAGTAATAATAAGGTGTTGTCCCACCTGTAACCGTCAGGTCAATCGCTCCTGTGCTGTACCCATTGCAGCTTACGTCAGTAGAGTTAATGTTAGTGCTTAAGGTAAAAGCAGGTTCTAAAATGGTTATACTGTCATTTGCGTTACAGCCATTGGCATCAGTTACATTTATATAATAGGTACCTGATGGTATTCCCGTAATATTTTGTGTGATTGCGCCATTTGACCATAGGTAAGTATAGGGTGTTGTTCCCCCGCTTGTGGTGACCGTAGCGGAACCATTACTGCCTTCGTTACACGAGACATTTGAGCTGGAAGTAATAGAGGCAGATAATGCTGCCGGTTCAGTAATAGTAACAGTGTCAGATGCCGTACAACCGTTGCCATCGGTAATCGAAATGATGTAAGTTCCAGGGGATAAACTGATGGCAGTAATTGTGGTCTGCACCAAGGGATCATCCCATAAAAAACTATAAGGTACTGTCCCTCCACTTGCTGTGAGCGTAGCCGAACCGTCATTATTACCATTGCAGGAAACATCAGTGCTTGAGGTGACAGATGCACTTAAGGCATAAGGTTCATTGATGGTAATATTAGCAGTAGAAAAACAACCGAGGGAATCAGTAACTGTAATAGTGTGAGATCCTCCACATAATGCAATAGCTATAGTGCTTGTTTCACCATTATCCCACAAGTATGTGTATGGAAGAACTCCATCTGATGCAACAACCGTAGCCGAACCATCGCATACACCGTTACATGTAATATCAGTACTTGAAGTTATGGTAGCAACAGGTACAACATTATTGATTATGACAGAAGCAGTGGCAACACAACCGTTGCTATCTGAAACGGTAATGTTGTAACTACCAGCAGATAATCCTGTGGCTGTGGCTGTTGTCTGGGTTCCCGGATCATCCCATAAATAAATATATGGTGGTGTGCCTCCCGACAGAATTGCAATAGCAGTTCCATCACTGGCACCACAGGTAGCTTCTGTAGAACTTGTGTTTATTGTTATTGCTGAAGGTTGGGCAACTGTTATAGATGATGCTTCGGCACAACCATTATTATCCCTTATGTTTACATTATATGTGCCGGCACCCAATCCTGCTGCAATAGCAGTTGTCTGTGATGTAGGGTCATTCCATAAATATGTGTAAGGGGGTGTGCCGCCTGAGGGTGTTGCAGTTGCAGTACCATCAGTTCCTCCATTGCAGGTTGCCGGAGTCGAAGATGCGCTTATTATTATAGCTGAGGGTTCTGATACAGTAACCGAAGTTATTGATGCACAACTATTACTATCCATAACCGTTATGTTATAAGTCCCGGCGGTAAGACCGGTAGCGGTAGCTGTTGTTTGTATTTCCCAGTCATCCCATAAATAAGTATACGGAGGTGTACCTCCTGAAGGTGTGGCAGTTGCTGTTCCGTCACTCCCTCCGTTACAGCTTACATCGGTTGATGAAGTAGTGATAGCAGGCCCACCCACGCTATTTATGACAACACTTGCTGTTTCATTACATCCGTTATTATCAGTAATTGTGACATTATAAGTTCCTGCTGTTAATCCGGTAGCAGTTGCTGTTGATTGTGAATCGGGATCATCCCATAAATAACTATAAGGTGCTGTACCTCCGCTTGCGGTGAGTGTAGCCGAACCGTCTGAAACACCACAGTTTGCGTCAGTTGAGCTTGTTGAAATTGTCAAGGCAGCTGGCTCTATGACAGTTGCAGATCCCGTTGTAGCACATCCGTTAATGTCTGTTAGGGATACATTGTAAACTCCGGAAAGCAGACCGGTAGCTGTAGCAGTTGTCTGCACACCCACATCATCCCATAAATAACTATAAGGAGCTGTACCTCCACTTGCGGTTAGCGTAGCCGAACCGTCACTTCCTCCATAACAGGAAACACCGGTACTTGATGACATAGATGCACTTAAGGTATCTGGTTCATTGATGGTAATATTAGCGGTAGAGAAACAACTGCTGGCATCAGTAGCTGTAATTGTGTGAAATCCCGCACATAAACCGTAAGCAGTAGAACTTGTTTCACCATTATCCCACAAGTAAGTGTATGGTGGAACTCCATCTGTAGCAACAACGGTTGCAGATCCATCACAGGCACCGCTACATGTAACATTAGTGCTTGAAGTTATGGTTGTAGTAGGAACATTATTATCAACAGTGATGGTGTCAGTAGCAATACAACTATTGTTATCTGTGACGGTAATATTGTAAATACCGGCAAACAATCCGGTAGCGGTTGTAGTTGTTTGTGATCCGGGATCATCCCATAAATAAGTATATGGTGGTGTCCCTCCTGACATATTTGCAGTAGCTGTTCCATCACTGCTACCACATAAAGCATCAGTAGAGTTTGTAGTGATTGTTATTGCTGAAAGTTCTGTAACTGCAATCGATGTTATTTCTGCACAACCATTAGTATCTGTTACATTAACATTATATGTACCAGCATTCAAACCTGCTGCAACATCAGTCGTCTGAGTTGCAGGATCATCCCATAAATAGGTATAAGGAGGTGTGCCACCTGAAGGAATTGCAGTGGCAGTACCATCATTTCCTCCATTGCAGCTTGGAGGGGTTGAAGATGTGCTTATTGTTATCGCTGTGGATTCTGATACAATAACCAAAGTGATTGCAGCACATCCGTTATTGTCTGTTACGGTTATATTATATGTTCCGGCAGCCAGGCCGGTAGCTGTATCAGTTGTCTGAGTTGCAGGATCATCCCATAAATAACTATAAGGTGGTGTGCCTCCACTTGCGGTGAGCGTAGCCGAACCGTCACTTCCTCCATTGCAGGTAACATCAGTTGATGAAGTGGTTATAGATGGGCCTCCTACATTATTTACAGTGACATTTCCTGTGGTAGTGCAGCCGTTATTATCAGTAACTGTCACATTATAAGTTCCTGCTGATAATCCGGTGGCTGAAACAGTTGATTGTGAAGCGGGATCATCCCATAAATAGGTAAATGGGGATGTGCCACCTGATTGTGTAGCAGTAGCTGTTCCATCCGATGCACCGCAGTTTTCGTCAGTAGAGCCCATTGATACTGTCAGATCGGCAGGTTCTGAGACAGATACAGAACCTGGAGTGCTACACCCGTTACTGTCTGTTAAGGATACATTGTAAACTCCTGCAGGCAGACCAGTAGCTGTAGCAGTTGTCTGCGCTCCCACATCACCCCACTGATATGAATAGGGTGACGTCCCTCCACTTGCGGTGAGCGTAGCCGAACCGTCACTTCCTCCATAACAGGAAACATCTGTACTTGATGTTATGGATGCACTTAAGGCACCTGGTTCATTGATAGTAATATTAGCATTTGTGATGCAGCTATTACTATCAATAACAGTTACAGTGTGGGATCCTCCACATAGCGCTGTAGCCGTGGAACTTGTTTCTCCATTATCCCAGAAATATGTATATGGTGTTGTTCCACCTGATACGGAAACGGTGGCAGATCCATTACAATCTCCATTACATATTACATCGGTATTTGAAATTATTGTAGCAGTGATAGCGATGTTGGAAATAGTAATTGTAGCTGAAGTTGTACATCCTGCACTATCAGTTACCGTTACATTATAAGTTGCTGCTGACAGCCCTGTGGCAGTTGCAGTTGTCTGTAAACCAGGGTCGTCCCATAAATAAGTATAAGGAGGCGTGCCTCCTGAAGGAGTTGCTGTAGCTGTCCCATCACTTCCACCACAAGAGGCATCTGTTGAGCTTGTTGTAACTGAAATAACCGAAGGTTCTGAAACCGTGATTGATGTCGTTCCTGAACAACCAATATTATCAGTTACTGTTACATTATAACTTGCTGCTGACAGCCCCGTGGCAGTTGCAGTTGTCTGAGATGCAGGATCATCCCACAAATAACTATAAGGTGCTGAACCCCCACTTGCGGTGAGCGTAGCCGAACCGTTACTCCCGCTATTGCAGCTCACATCTGTTTTGGATATTGAAATATTAATATTATCAACTGTTACTGTAGCGCTATCTGATGTGGTACATCCATGATTATCTGATACTGTTAGTACATACGTAGTAGAATTGGCAGGAGTTGCAGTTGGATTTAGTATTGTAGAATCACTAAGTGTACTTCCGGGTGTCCATGAAATACAAGTATCGTTATTAAATATAATAGTCCAGTCAAGCAAAGTCCCTGTACTGCCGCCACCATCATCCTGAACATTTAACGTCCAGACACCATTTGTTGAGCAACCGTTTAAATTGGTAAAATTCCCTTCAGGAAGAAAATTACCGGTAAATGGCGCCCCCCCTGAAGTAATTGGGGTTACGGATGTAGGTGTAAAACAGGTATTTGTATAATCATCACCAAATCCACCATTGTCGGTGCTTAATTGGATCCACGTACCATCCGGACATGCTAAAAAGATGTCCAGATTATTATCCCTGATATGCTGTATATTTAAACATACGGATTCGATAAACCCATTAACAACATTTTGAGTACATAATCCTGAAACTGTAACGGTTGATTGTACACCTATGGTAGTGCTGTAAATATTGCCGTTATCATCATCATCAGGGATAGCATAATTGGTAGTGTTTGAAAATGCGATACCGATTGAATCGGAAATAGTTACACTCCCGTAAAGCATTGTGTTAGATCCGTTACAAATAACAGTGTCAGGACCTGCAGCAATAATAAATCCTTGTGATATAATAACAGAGTCAACAGCGCTGCATAAATTATTATCTGTTACCGTAACGGTGTATATTCCCGGACAGAGATTATTGATGTCTTCTGTTGTTTCACTATTAGACCAACTATATGTAAATGGAGGAGCGCCACCGGAAACGGTCAGGTCGGCTTCGCCATCACAACCGCCACCACAGTTTTCATCTGTTCCTGCAATGCTGAGTGTTATTGCCGGATCCTGATTAATTGTTATGGAGTCAGAAATTTGACAACCATTATCATCGGTAATATCAATTGTATATGTTCCGGCACATAAATTGGTTATATCCTGTGATGTTTCACCATTTGACCATGAGTAGGTATAGGGAGATGTGCCCCCTGATGGTGTTAAGTCTGCTGAACCGTCACATGTGCCGTCACAATTGGCATTACTCTCGGTTATGTTTGATGTCAAAATGTTTGTATTAGCGATAGTTACAGAGGAAGAATCCTGACATCCATTGGCATCATTTACTGTTACTGTATAAGCATCTGCGCACAGGTTGCTTATATCCTGGGTAGTTTCTCCATTAGACCAGTTATAAGTTAATGGATTTTGACCCCCTGAAACTGATAAATTAGCTGAGCCATCACACACTCCGCTGCAGCTTGCATCAGTTCCTGTTATACTTGCCGAAGGATTTTCATAGACTGTTATATATCCTGATCTTGTATCTGAATCACTCCCGCTTGCATTAGTAGCTGTTAATGTAACATTATAAGTTCCGGGAGTATTGTAGGTTACAGTAGGATTCTGATTTGCAGATGTTCCTGGTGTTCCTCCATTGAATGTCCATGACCAGGAAGCAGGGCTATTTGTGCTTAGATCAGTGAAATCAACGGATCCACCTTCACAAATAGCGGTTGTATTGGATGTGAAATCAGCTACAGGAGGAGGAAGCGATTGATTCCCATATAGATTAATATCGTCAAGATATAAGTAATTGCCCCATCCCGAAACACTCTCAAACCTGAATACAATGTTGGATTGTCCTGCCAGGAAATTGAGACTATTTGTCTCCCTTCTCCACTCTGAGGGTGTTGGGACAAAAGCACTTGTATGGTCAGGTGCTGTGGCTAATGTTGAACCGCTCTTATTGTAAATCCCTACCCATGTATTACCGCAATCAGTAGAATAATAGACTTTTAATTGGTCATAATTTGAAGCACCGTACCGGGCATAAGCAACACTAAAATCCAACCCTATTGGTGTAGTTACTGCTGAAAAATCTATTGCAGGTGATTCCAGGGCATCAATTTGCCCTGCTATTGAACTGCCTGAAGAATAATTGTCCATCCTGGTGCTGGCGGTGCTGGTATCAAAACCACTTGCAGCAGTTGTTCTTGACCATGTATAACTTGCATCACCCCCGTTTTCCAAAGCCCATCCTGATGGCGGGAAGGTTGGATTCTCAAATCCTTCCCAAAAAGGAACAGGTGTTCCAACCGGGGGTGTTGTAATTGTAAAATTACTAGTAGTAGCATCATTGGAACTGTTTTGATCAGAACCGCCATTTGGATTGGTTGTATAGGAATCATAAGTATGTGCCCCGGCAGCAATTGGTGAAGGGGGTAAATTTATATCCTGTGTTGCGCCTGAAGATAGAGAACCTGTCCAGTTATAAGTATTGACAGGGCCTCCATCTAACTGATATCTGATATCAACGGAAGTTAATGTAGTGGAACCGAAATTTTTAAGTGTGACAACAGGAAAAATTGAATCTGCACAGAAAGTGCCGGAGGGTGAAACAATTTGAGAAATTCCCGCATCCAAAGAGGTAAGGGGTGTACATCCCAATGAACTTAATAATGGCTCTCGCGATCCTCCCGAATTAAATATTGCTCTCATTCTTGTTGTTTGTCCCTGGGTATAAATGTTCATGCAATCATCATCGGTATAATCCATGTAATTTTCAACCATATCTTTTGTTCCGCAAGAAACATGACCCTTAGGGCAACTGTAATTAGCTGCATCTGATTCAGGTGTATCTCCTATAAAATCATCAGTACCACAAGGGGCGTCACCCCAGATATGCCTTAAATTTACCCAGTGTCCAACCTCATGGGTTGCTGTTCGTCCTAAGTTATAAGGGCCTGGATTTGGATTGTCAGGTGGTTTTCCAATTGAAGTGTATAAGCACACCACACCATCGGTTGCAGCAGGCCCTCCGGGAAATTGTGCATAGCCTAATAAACCACCACTGAAGTTACATATCCAAAAGTTTAGGTAATCATCCCTTGGCCATGCATTTTTACCTCCCTGTGAATCGTATTTTACATCATTATTTGTAGTAAATGCCCCGTGAGAAGAAGCTGTCCTGGTAATACCTGTTGTAGGATTTCCACCGGGGTCCCTTACTGCCAAACAAAATTCAACATCACAATCTGCGGCCACCCCTAACCAGTCAGAATCAGTATTTACAGTATCGGCATTTAACCTGCGAAAGTCCTCATTTAATACATCCAACTGCGATAATATTTGAGCATCAGAAATATTCTCCGAACCATTATTATAAACAACATGAAAAACTATTGGAATTGAAATAAGAGTTGCCCTTTTGGCTTTAGAGG
>JBDRNO010000129.1:0-32881 GCA_043811005.1 Bacteroidota bacterium
TTGAATAATTAAAATACATACCAGGATAAAAGATTTTTTTTGGTTGAGTATGTCCGTATTTTATAATATCTTTAGATCCATTAATAAATTCTCGCTCTGTTCGATAAATATTTAACAAATTAATTTTAGTTCCCATAAAAATACCAACTTTATAATATTTAAAACCTAAATATAATGGCAATTGAATGCTATTTGAGGAAGTATTATATTTAATAACTTCATTAGTATTATATAACCGAGCTAAAATACTATCAGTTACTAAAATACTTCTTCGATTAAAGTACAATAATCCTGTTATGAAAAAAAATCGGGTTTTAAAAATATAACTATAATGCGCACCAAATTGAACATCAAAATTTGAAATAATAGTAAAACCGGCATCTATATTACTACTACTAGGAGAAATGGGTTGTGGTTCAATGTACGCATCTCCAGAGTAATGAGTATAATGTCCTCCTAATGTAAGAGAAAACTGATGTTTAGTACAAGCAACACTATCATTCATGATGTTACTATTCTGACCTATTACAAAAAATGGGAAAAATAAAAAAATAATATAAACTGTTATTAAACGTTTCATTTGGTCTTAACTTTCTAAAACCTCTTTAATGTTTTGCTTCTATCCTCTTCAAACGAATCTCAAACTGTTTAATTTTTTCTGTAAGTTCTTTGTTTTCCTGCTCCAGTTCTTCTATTTTTTCATCATGGTCAATTATATCCAATGAGTTTTCTTCTACATTTAATGTAACTCCTTCCAGAATTTCACCAACATCCAATCCGTTTTCCTCTATTTCTTTGCCAGTAGGCAGCCCGAATAAGTGTTTGTTTTCCTTGTAGAATATTGATTTTTGTTTGGGTGTCATACGTTTGTGGTTGTCATCAAAAATATGATCACACCATGTAGCAGTCGATACCTTTACTTTACATACATTTAAGGTAGGGGCTCCACTAATGGATAAATACATTGGATATTCACACGTGCCTGTATGATCATCCTTATCTGACATAATCCAATACCAGCCGGCAGTAGTCATCCCAATTCCCAGATATTTGCCATTGGACGCAGTAATTGTTGAACGCCATGCAGCACTTGCCAATGGTGTTTGCAATACAACATTCCAATTGTTTTGTGTCCACTTATGATTAAGATTTCCTTCAATATAAACACCTCCATCAAAATAGCCAGCGTATGTTTTTTCTCCCTTAATATTATCAATACCTATCACAGCAGCAATAGCACCTATTGGATGATAATTTGAGCTTGAAATAGTACCTTTTATCTCACCATAAATCCCACCTACCCAAGTTGCCCCTGCAGAATTAACTCCTAAATTATCTAGATCGGCAATACAAGTAGATCCTGTTGCAAATGCAGTATATGAAGGATCAGCATGGATAAATTCAGGTTTTACATAGCCGTATATCCCCCCGATCATAATGCCAAGAGTACTGGCAGCAGAAGCATATCCAATTCTAGCATTATAAGTGCCCTTTACTACTCCAGGGAAATCTGTTTCACCTGTTGCATGGAATGCACTTGTACTACCAGAAAAATGTAGTTTAGCAGTCTCAACTTGTATAGCTTTTTTGTATTTATAATGTCCCGGAACTTGGTAAATATGTAATTTGGAATCAGGGTCTGGTGAATCTGTCCCAATACCAACATTTCCCTCAGGGTATCCACCAATATTACCGACAACACCTGTAACCACATCTCCATTGCCTGTTACTTCCCAGTCACCATCGCTTATACTAGCAGGAGGAGCCCAGTTAGCAATGCCTGTGGCGTCAGAAGTCATTATATAACCTTTTACAGCATTAGGTCTCATTCTTAACTGTCCATTAATATCAAGTGCAACAGCAGGATTAGTAGTTCCAATGCCAACCTTTCCAATATATCCAGCTCCTTTGGCTGGCATTACAAACATTGTTGGCAGATCACTATTAAAACCAATCATTAAAGAGTTTGGTTCAGTATTTTCAAGCCATGGAGTAGATTTACCAGGTAAACCACTACCTATTACAATAGCATTTTCTGCAACATCATCTATTGAAACTTTATATCCGATAGCAGTAGAACGATTACCCTTTGGTCTTGTTGCTACCCCTAATCCAAGCCCTTTGTAGTTACCATAAGTACCATGTCCATATATTCTATTTGTATTATCTGTTGTAATAACTATAGTACTATCACCAAAATAGATCAAACTGTCTGGTGATACGATATTTTTTGTTTCAAGACGCTCAAAATTTGCTGAGTCTACATTAAGCCGTGTTGCATTTATTAAACCCGTAGTAACCAAATCCTCATCATCAAAACTAATGACACCACTACCTGCTGTTATCCTGCTATTAACCCCATCAATCACCATCCCTTTAACACGTATCTCCTTTTCGGTTTCAAGTGTTTCTGTTTTCAGGGTATCGGCTTCTATGGTTTTTGCTTTTATCACCTCTTTTGCAACTACGCTGTCCGAGCTAAGCGTTATCATTTCCGCTGCCGATTCAAGTACTATCCCAACAGTTGAACTTATTGTATCTTTCTGTCCCGGCATGGTAGCACCGTTCTTAAACTCGAAATCGCCTATGTTAATAGCTCTCTGTACATAAAGATCCTGGCTCACTAATGAGCCGGATGTAACGAGATTATCATCATCAAGACTTATGGTTCCGCTTGCGGAGGTGATCTTGTTGTTGATACCGTCAATGACCAATCCGCTGCCTGCAACCTTTATGGCGCTGTCGCTTTTTAAAGTCTTTGCACTTAGCGTATCTGATTTTATTGTCCGGGCTTGTATTACGTTTTTAGCATAAACAGTATCCGAGCTCAGCGTTATCTTTTCAGCTTCTGACTTAAATACCATCTCTACTGTTGATTTGATAGAATCTTTCTGCCCTGGCTGTGTGGCTCCATTCTTAAACTCAAAACTGCCTATGTTAATTGCGTTCTGGACATAGAGGTTCTGCCCGACTATTGATCCGGTTGTGATAAGGTTTTCATCATCAAAATAAATATTTCCGCCCGGCGCTGTTATCCTGCTGCTGATACCATCAATGACCAGCCCGTTGGCTACCTCAATAGCACTGTCGCTTTTTACAGTCTTTGCTTTAAGTGTATCGGTTTCAATTTCAGGAGCTTTAATCCCTATTGAAGCTTCAACTGTTTGAGCTTTAAATGCATATTTTGCAGTAACTGTATCCGAAAAAAGCTGTATCTTCTTTGCTTTAGATTCGATCACCATATCTACCGTGGAGCTGATAGTATCTTTTTGCCCGGGAAGCATGGCACCGTTCTTGAACCTGAAATCGCCTATATTAACTGCTTTTTGTACGTAAAGTTCCTTGCTGCCTATTGAACCTGTGGTGATAAGGTTTTCATCATCAAGGCTGATAGTACCACTTGGGGAAATGATTCTACTGTTGATCCCGTCAAGAATGATACCATTGGCTACATTTATCTCTTCCTGACTTTTTATGGTTTTTACGTTGAGTGTGTCTGTTTCTATTTCAGGGGCTTTTATCTTTTTTACGGCTTCAACTGTTTGAGCTACCAACACCTCTTTTGCAGTAACTGTATCTGAGCTAAAACTTATCTTCTCTGCTTCTGATCTTACTACGATCTCTGCAGGAGATTTGATAGTGTCTTTTTGTCCTGGTTGTATAGCACCGTTTATAAATTTAAAAGCGCCTATGTTAACTGAATTTTGTGCGTAAAGGTTCTGCCCTCCTATTGAGCCGGTTGTGATCAGGTTCTCGTCATCAAAATAAATGTTTCCGCTTGTACTGGTTATCCTGCTGTTAACTCCATCAATGACCATACCTTTTATCCTTATCTCCTTTTCGGTTTCAAGTGTTTCTGTTTTTAACGTATCGGTTTTAACTGTTTTAGCTTTCATTACTGACTTTATCAGTACTGTATCCGAGCTTAGCTCTATCTTTTCAGCTTCTGATCTAATAACTATCTCCTTTGACGAACTTATCGAGTCTTTAACAGTCGCTGGCGGTACAGGTACTATTCCGCCATTTTTGAATTTGAAGTCTCCAATATTAATTGTATTTTGAACATAGAGGTCTTGTGCCCCTACTGAACCCGTAACTACAGCATTGCCGTCAACATGGAGCGGATATTGGGGATTATTTATATTTATCCCTACATTACCCCCTGAAAAATATATATCGGAACCCGAGTTGATCCACTGGCTGCCGGTTAAAGGTGAGCCGTTGAGCAAATATTGCCCGGAGTTAATGCTACCTGAAACTATTGTGTCTGCATCCAAGCGTGCCACGGTTTGGAACCGTGTCACGCTTACCGTATCCGCCTGCATACGTGGCACGGTTAAAAACCGTGACACGCTTACTGTATCAGCTGCGAGTGTTTGAGTCGTAACACCATTGTCTACTTGCAGAGACGTTGCATGCAACATCTCTACTGATGTTGTTCCATTAACCGTTGCATCTCCATCTACAAGCAAACTGCCCGTTTGCGTTTGCCCGGTTACCTGCAAGCTGTTTAACAGCCCTTGTCCTGTTGAAAAATAATTTGTATTGATAACATTTCCGGTGATAGTGTCGGCAGTGATGTTGGCTGTTGTTAGAAGGTTGGTATTAAGGAAATCTATTGTCCCGGTTGAGGAGCTGAAGCTGCTGTTGGCACCGTCAACAGTTAGGTTTCCAAAATAAGCTAAACCATTGAATTGGGAAACGCCATTGACTATAAGCAAACCTACCGAAAGCAAGCTGTCTATTGTAACATTCATTTCAAACAAAGCATCACCACCAGAAACATTAAAAAATGCTGAGGGAGTTGTTGTACCCCATCCGAACCAGCCATCTTGAGTAATAATTCCTCTCTGGATGGAATTAGTATAAATGTTTATGCCAGCATAATTATTTGAACCGAACCGGTCACTGCCTGAAAGGTTGTTACCCCCTGTCGCGTATTTTGTACCAGATTGTGAGATTGCTTCATTTTGAAAGCATATACAAATAGAAACTGCCAATGCAGCACTTAGTAGAAATTTGGAAGTTTTCATAATTTTACAAGGAATTAATTTATTATAAAAAATAGTGTTTTTAAATTACTGAACAAACAAATTTATCTCCAAATCAAAATTTCTCTATTATCTTATTTTAAACGTGCATTTTTTTGTATATTTGCTTATCCAAAATCCTTTATATTTACGGTATTCCTTGTATTTTAAACAATTCTATTATCCTATTTCATGAAGTCATCAGAAAATCTATTCCAGCTTATTAAATCCTTGAGTCAATCAGAAAAGCGTTATTTTAAAAGATTTGCATCTCAACATATCAAAGGAGAAAAGAATATTTATGTCAAATTATTTGATTTAATAAACAAACAAGATCAGTACGATGAAAATAAGATAATTAAAAAATTTCCCGGCAAAAATTTACAATGGCTTTCCAGGGGAAAGCACTACTTATTTCACCTGGTACTAAAATGCCTGAGAAATTATAATTCTGATTCCCACAGATCTGTAAATACACAGTTAAAAGATTTGTTAATTGATGTCGAAAATCTTTTCGAAAGAACAATGTTTAAAAATTGTTCCAAATTATTAGTAAAAACCAAAGAAATCGCCTATAAATATGGCAAAGATTCGCATCTGCTTGAGATTTTAAAATGGGAGAAAAAACTATTTTATTCAGGAGAAAAGATAAATTTAGATGAAGTTCTGAAGGAAGAACTGCAAATTTTAAACAAAAGAAAAAATATATATGAATATGATAAACTTTTATCAGAAATTTTCATACTCACAAAAGGGGAAGGACTTATAAGAAAAGAAAAAGTAATTAAAAAACTTAATAAAATAATCCGGCATCCACTGTTAAACAATGAAGAAAGAGCATGTTCTTTTGATGCAAAACTGCGGTATTACAATATCTATTCCCTTTACTACCAGGCAACAGGCAACCTGCCGGATAGCTGCGAAATATGCAAAAAATGGGTAACTCTTTTAGAATCACACAAGGAACGTATTAATGAAGCTCCATTCAAATATATTACTGCATTGGATAATTTGCTTTTAAGCAGGGATATATTAAAAAACTCATATGAATCCGGAATTATTTTGCTGCAACTAAAATATATTCCATTCCAATTCCCAAACGCATTGACAGAAAGAGTAAAAGCTACTGTGTTTACAAGATATTACTTCCATTCATTAACTTATTTTAACTCTTTAGGTGAATTTAAAATTAGTATCGGGCAAATTCCTGAAATAGAAGAAGGGCTAAAACAATTCAAAGGCAAATTAGATAAAAAACATGAGCTATCAATGGTCTTGCAAATAGTAAATGCCTGTTTCGTAGTAAATGATTATCACCAGGCATCCAAATGGCTAAATAAAATATTGAACGATACTGAAGTGAATATTAGGGAAGATATACACTGCTTTGCCCGTATACTTAATATTATCATTAACTATGAAAAGGATCATGAAGATATGGATTTATCTCTTATTCGATCTACTTATAGTTTTCTTGCTCAAAGAAACCGCATATATGACTTTGAGCCAATAATTCTGGATTTTTTCAATTCAAAAATTTTTAAAGCCAAAACCCATAAAGAGCTAATTGAAGCATTTAAAGGATTAAAAAAAGACCTTGTCAAAATCTTGAAAGATCCTTTTGAGCGTAAAGCATTAAAATATTTTGATTTCATTAGCTGGTTGAAAAGTAAAATTGAAGATAAACCTATGGCAGAAGTCATCAAAAATAAGAGGAATTACATTACCTGATTTTTTTAATACTATAGCAACTATTGTATACTGAATGAACATGAGTTTGTAATATATGGAAATTTCAAAAATAAATTAATAAAAACCACAGATTACACAGATAAATTTATCTGTGTCATCTGTGAAATCTGTGGTTTCATTTCATTAATTAATTTGCAAACTCATTCCGTTTTTGTATAAAAAATTCCATTCACCATTTTGACGATAAGGATTATAAATTGATATGTTATTATTAGAAAACATAAAAGTCTCCCTAGTGGCAATAAAAAGCCATCTTCTTCGCACTGTTCTTACCATTATGATCATCGCTACCGGGATAATGGCATTGGTTGGTATTCTAACAGCCATTGATTCTATTAAGCAATCCATTCACAGCAATTTTACAAGCATGGGTGCAAATACTTTTAATATAAGGAACAGGGGTACTATGATACATATTGGCAGAGAGGGTAAAAGACCTAAAAGATATCGTCAGATAAGTTATGATGAGGCGGTGAGGTTTAAGGAAGAATTCATTTTTCCTTCCGTGACCTCAATTTCTGCCAGGGCGTCATATAATGCAACTGTAAAGTACAGATTCGCCAAATCAAATCCCAATATCGATGTTTTTGGAAGTGATGAGCACTATTTGACTACAGCGGGTTACGAGCTACAAGAAGGGAGAAATTTTTCATCACAGGAAATTCAATTTGGCAGTCATGTTACTATTATTGGGAAGGAGATAGTTAAGATCCTTTTTGAAAACGACTCTAGATCTGACCAAACTTCCGGAATTTATCCCCGTAATATCAAAGCTGATCCCATCAATAAGGTAATAACCATAGGAAGCGGTAAATACAGGGTGATTGGTGTTTTAAAAGAAAAAGGTTCGAGTTTAGGGTTTGGAGGAGATAAGATATGTATTATTCCACTTGTCAATGTAAGACAATATTTTTCAAGATCCGGGATGTCATTTGTAGTAAATGTATTGGCTAATGGTCCCGGGCAATTAGATCCAGCAATAGGTGAGGCAACTGGATTGTTTCGCATAGTCCGCAAAGTGCTTGTTGGCGGGGAAGACAATTTTGAGATTACCAGGAGTGATAACCTGGCACAAATACTTCTGGAAAACATCAAATATGTTACTTATGCAGCAACAGCTATAGGAATGATTACTCTCCTGGGTGCTGCAATAGGGTTAATGAACATAATGTTAGTTTCAGTAACTGAGAGAACAAGGGAGATAGGTGTTAGAAAAGCAATGGGTGCAACCCGGCAAACTATTATGAGACAATTCTTAATGGAAGCAATTGTGATTTGTCAGATAGGTGGGTTGTTTGGGATCATATTGGGAATATCGGCAGGCAATTTAATGTCTCTTATTGTGGGCGGGAGTTTTATAGTGCCGTGGTTGTGGATCATCTCTGGGATAATTCTGTGCATTATTGTAGGGCTGGTTTCAGGGATCTACCCGGCAGTTAAGGCAGCCCGTCTTGACCCTATTGAGGCGTTGAGGTATGAATAGTTTTAAAACGAAAACCCATTAAAAAAGTTAATGAAAGTAATATTTAAGCAATAGCTTTATTAATGTAAATAAACAAGTTGACAGTATGCGGTTGGCAATTAATAATGACTATTGAAAGATTTCGCTAAAGTTTGCCCTGTCGTATGATGAAACTCAGCCTACTGGGTAGACAATGGTAAATTACCAGTTGACAGTACGCAGTAGGCAATTGACTATGACAATAACTATAACTATGACTAATCACAACAAGAAATCAACAACCAGCAACCAGTTTACCTGCCGAAACGAAGTGCAGGCATGGCAACCAGTATTTATTCTCCCACCACATCAAAGTTGATGGTTATTTCTACCTCCTTGTGGAATTTTATATTAGCAGTGTAGCTACCAGCTGTTTTAATTGCCTCTTCCTGGATAGTAATTTTCTTCCTGTCAACATTATAGCCCAATTCTTCTATTGCATCGGCAATCTGGAGAGGGGTAACGGAACCAAAGATTTTACCTTTTGAGCTTACTTTAGCGCCAACTTTTATAACCATACCTTGAAGAGCTTCGGCAATTGACTTGACTTCGGTTATTGTTTTTTCTTCTTTGAATTTTCTTTGTTTTAAATTCTCAGCTAATACCTTCTTGTTTGGTTCGGTAGCTATTATGGCATAACCCTTGGGAATTAAATAATTCCGGGCATAGCCGTCTTTTACCTTCACAATATCATCCTTATATCCTAAATGTTCAAGGTCTTGTTTTAATATTATTTTCATTCTGATTAGTTGATTGATTTTTTATTTAATAAATACTAATTCCACAATTTGCAAATACTCTAATATATCAATTCTCAAATTCGAAATTATCATTTCAGCATATCTCCGGTAAAGGGCAGAAGGGATAAATGACGGGCTCTTTTAATAGCAATAGCTACTTTTCTTTGATACTTCAAAGAAGTTCCCGTGATCCTTCTTGGTAATATTTTTCCTTGTTCATTAATGAACTTCATCAAGAAGTCAGGATCTTTGTAATCAATGTATTTAATCCTGCTTTTCTTAAAACGGCAGTACTTTTCTTTTTTTACCTCAACCGTTATTGGAGTTAAATACCTTATATCAGTCTGTTCTGGCATTTTTAATTGATTATTGTTTATTGATTATTAATTTATTGAGTATTAGTATCTTGTTGTTCTTCCTGCTTCTCTTTTTCGTTATCCTTTTCAGTATATACAGTAGATGCGCTCTGTTTGGTCAGGTCAAATTCCTCGGGTTTCTCTTTAATAGTCTTGGGATCGGTTGCTTGGATTTCGCCTTCAACCGGAGGCACTTCGCTTGGAGGGGGGCTTGATTCGCTCATTTGGTATTTGGAAGTGTGTTCAGGTACCCTTTCATCATCTTTGGGCTTTTTTCTTTTTTTCTCGTTGTAGATTATTGCATATTTATCTAACTTAACAGTCAAAAAACGCAATATTTGCTCATCCCGTTTAAAGTTAAGTTCAAGTTGTGAAATGATGCTACCGGGGCTTTTAAACTCAACTAAATAATAAAATCCCGTGGATTTTTTCTTTATAGGGTAAGCCATCTTTCGCAATCCCCAGTTATCCTCAAAAATAATTTCAGCTCCACCATCAGTGAGTATTTTTTTATATTTTTTTAACGCTACTTCCCGCTGTTCATCAGATAAAACCGGAGTCATGATAAAAACTAATTCGTACTGATTTGTCATCCTTTTTATTGATTATTGATTATTGTCTATTTATTATTAGTTATTTGGGAGTGCAAATGTATAAAACTATTTTCAGATAAGAATATAACTTTGTAAATTAATTAAAAACATAAACAATTAATTAACTTTATACTCATTAACCCGCAACCCTTAACCACCACCCTAAAACTTGTAAAACATTGATATTCCGATATTATAAATTAATCTATTCAAAATAATAAATTGTCTAATGAATTTAATCTTAATTTTGTATTTTTAAGACCTGATTATAAATTAGTCAGCAACCAGTGGGCAGTAACCAGTTGACAGTAGGCAGTTGGCAATTGACAATGACAACCGACAACCGAATGACAAATCGGTGTAATCGGTGTAATACTAATGACGAATATCAAACATCTATTATCAAACATCTAATATCCAATATCAAGTAACCAGCAACCAGAATATGGAAAACTTCATTGTATCAGCACTAAAGTACAGACCTAAAACATTCGATAGTGTTGTGGGGCAATCGTCAATCACGACCACTCTGAAAAATGCGATAAAGAACAATCATCTCGCGCAAGCGTTTTTGTTTTGCGGACCAAGAGGTGTAGGTAAGACCACATGTGCGAGGATTTTAGCAAAAGCCATCAATTGTGAACACATCAATGATAATGTTGAAGCTTGTGATAAATGTGAGTCATGTACTTCATTTAACAGGTCACATTCATTTAATATTCACGAATTGGATGCAGCTTCAAACAATAGTGTTGATGACATAAGAAACCTGATAGAACAGGTTCGTCTTGTTCCTCAAGTTGGCAAATACAGCGTTTATATAATAGATGAGGTTCACATGTTATCTCCAGGTGCTTTTAATGCATTTTTGAAAACACTGGAAGAGCCGCCTGCACATGCAAAATTCATTCTTGCTACCACTTCAAAGCAAAAGATCATTCCTACTATACTTTCCAGGTGCCAGATATTTGATTTCAACAGGATACAGGTTAGTGATATTGCAAAACAACTCGACTTTGTTGCCGGGAATGAAGGGATTACGGCAGAATCCGATGCCCTGCACATCATTGCCCAAAAAGCAGATGGCTCATTACGGGATGCCCTCTCCATCTTCGACCAGCTTGTAAGTTTTGCAGGCGATAATATCACCTATACAATTGTCATTCATAATTTAAATATTCTGGACTACGATTATTATTTTAATATTGTCAGGTCTATTCAGGAACATGATATTCCAGCTTGCCTTTTAATATTTGATGAAATTTTGAACAATGGTTTTGACGGGCATAATTTTATTACCGGCTTAGCCGAACATCTCCGCAATCTATTGGTTTGTAAAGATACAGCTACCTTGCAATTATTGCATGTAGGAGGTAATATCAAAAACAAATACAAAGAACAGGCAGAAAAATGTTCACAGGAATTTCTTTTATCTTCATTGGATATCATAAGCAATTGCGATGTTCAATATGCCAATAGCAGAAATACGAGATTACATGTTGAATTGGCTCTTATGAAGCTATGTTCTATGGATTCCCATTTCAATTTCAATCAAAAAAAAACAATTACAGAACCTGTTAAGAAAATCGAAGAACCAAAGACGAATTACCAAACACGAAAAACGACTACTTCACTTAAATCAGAGGTAAAGCCAAGCGAGTTCAAGGCACAAACAACGTCTATACATAGCAAAACATCAGACCCGAAAAACTCTATAGAAGATGTGGTGAAGGAAGATCCACCAACATACATCGCTCCGAAAGAGGAACCAAAGGTTCAGCCATCACCATCCGGAGAAGAGAAAGAGAGCCTGCCCACCGATCCTCAATCCAAGGAAAAGCAGGGTGCATCGCAAATCAATATCGGGCAATTGGAAAAAGCATGGGCTGAATATGCTCAAAAAGTACAACAAAAAGGCAAACATAGTCTCTTCAGCACTTTAACCAAAAGAAAACCGGTATTATCCAGGCAAGTACCGGAAACTCCAGGCATGACTGAATCAGGCGCATCTCCGGAAAATACGGGAAAATTTAGTGGAAAAACCAACCTGATTGAACTCACTATTGATAACAGGGTACAGGAAGACGAGGTACATGCTGAGAAGATTGAGCTATTACAATTCTTAAGAGAAAAACTAGGCATTCAAAACATTCAAATTTTAACCGTAATAAATAAAGACCAGGGAGAGAAGAAACTTTATACACCACATGATAAATTCAGGAGGATGGCAGAAAAAAATCCGGCTATCTTGAAATTAAAACAACAGTTGAATTTAGACATTGATTAGATCTGCGAAACCAGTTGACAGTAGGCAGTTCCGCCTACGCTAAAGCTTCGGTGGATAAAAGGCAATTGACAATGACTAATGACAACCAGAAGCCAGTCGGCAGTCTTCAGTCGGCAATTAACAAAGATCATAACTATGACGATGACCAGCAACCAGCAACCAGAAACAACTAAATAATCACTAAACTAAAAAATATTAAAATGAAACTAAAATACCTCATACTATTCATGAGTATTACAGCATTAACATTTTGTACTTCAAAAGAAAAGTGCCAGGTAATAATCATTACTGAAGATGGTTACACTTATGAAACGGTTAGCAACGATCCATTAAAGGTAAGGATCTACACCCTGAAAAATGGATTGAAAGTTTATTTATCTGTAAATAAAGATGAGCCGAGAATTCAAACCGCCATACCTGTAAAAGCCGGTTCCACTTACGACCCGGCAGAGACCACTGGCTTAGCACATTACCTGGAGCACATGCTTTTTAAAGGCACCAGTAATATTAGCACTCTCAACTGGGAAAAAGAAGAAGTATTATTGAAAGAGATTGAGGAATTATTTGAAAAGCACCTGGTGACAGATGATACTTTACAAAAAAAACGAATATATGAGCAAATTGACAGTGTATCTACTTTGGCTTCCAAATATGCTATTGCCAATGAATATGATAAGATGATATCTTCAATTGGCGCTAAATATACCAATGCTTTTACCAGTAATGAGCAAACTGTTTATATTAATAATATTCCAATTAATGAATTTGAAAAATGGCTGAAAGTGGAAAGGGAAAGATTCGGCAAATTGGTCTTACGGCTATTCCATACAGAACTTGAGACTGTTTATGAAGAGTTTAACCGGACGCAGGACAATGACAACAGAAAAGTAAGCAGGGCGTTAATGAGCGGGTTATTTAAAAAACACCCTTATGGAACACAGACGACCATAGGGACCGCCGGGCATTTGAAAAATCCCTCCATGAAAAATATTCATGAGTACTTTAACTCATATTACGTACCAAACAATATGGCTATTTGTATTTCGGGAGATATAAACCCAAGGGAAACTATAAAACTAATAGATAAATATTTTGGTGATCTCCAACCGGGAGATGTACCTGAATTTCATTCTATTGAAGAAGATTCGATTACCGGTATAATTGAAAAAAATGTTTACGGGCCCGATAAGGAAAGTGTGACCCTTGCATTCAGGTTTGATGGAATCAACACCTATGACGATAGAATGGTTGATTTAATTGATCTTTTATTAAACAACCATTATGCAGGCATTCTTGATCTCGACCTGAATCAACAACAAAAGGTATTAAAAGCGGGTTCATATCCCCGTTTTATGAAATATTACGGAATGCATACATTTTATGGTAATCCAAGGGAAGGACAATCACTGGAAGAAGTAAAGGATCTTTTACTGTCTACAATTGAAAAGTTGAAAAAAGGAGAATTTGACGATTGGCTGGTTAAGGCAGTTATTAATGATATGCATTTATCGCGGATAAGGCAAACCGAATCGAATTGGGTAGCTTTTGAATTTGTAAATGCTTTTATTCATTCGGTTGACTGGATAGATTATGTGAGGAAAATTGATGACATTTCAATGATCACCAAAGAGCAGGTAGTTGAGTTTGCAAATAAACATTACAGAGATAATTATGTCGTTGTATATAAGAGAACGGGAAAAGATACCACTATTACAAAAGTAAATAAGCCCCCTCTTACACCAATTGATCTTAACAGGGAAGACGAATCACTGTTTTTACAGGAATTTAAAAATATAACATCTGAGAGCATTAAGCCGGTGTTTTTAGATTATGAGAATGAGATAATGAAAACTAAGCTGAACAGCGGAGTAGAGTTGAATTATATTAAGAATACTACCAATGAGCTTTTTAGCCTGTATTATATCATTGACATGGGGAAGAATCATGATAAGAAATTAGCGTTGGCAGTAAATTACTTACCTTACCTTGGAACATCCAAATACACTCCTGCCGAACTTCAGGAAGAATTATACAAGCATGGAATAAGTTTAAATGTTAATACCGATGGCAAAAGGTCTTATGTTTACATCTCCGGCTTGGAAAAATCAATGGAAAAAGGTATTCAATTATTAGAGCATGTCCTTTCCGATGTACAGCCAGACCAAAAAGCTTATGACGATTATGTTGACGGGATATTGAAAAAAAGAACTGATAGTAAATTAAGCAAAGGGAGTATACTGTGGGGCGCTTTATACAGTTATGGCAAGTATGGGGAAAAATCTGCTTTCACCGATATACTCCGGGAGGATGAATTAAAAGCAATTGACCCGGGAGAACTGACCGGCATTTTGAAAGGATTGTGTTCATATAAGCATTATGTTTTTAATTACGGTCAGTATGATATCAGTAAAGTGAAGGAACTCATTGATAAATACCATAAGCCCCCCGAAAAACTATTAGATTATCCGGTTGAAATAAAATATCCTGAAAAAGACATAGATAAGAATTTGGTCTATTTTGCGAACTATGATATGGTACAGGCGGAAATTATCTTTTTATCAAAAGATGTACAGTTTGATGTGGAATTAATCCCTTATTCCAGGATATTCGGTGAATATTTTGGCAGCGGGCTTTCGTCCATTGTATTCCAGGAGATCAGGGAATCGAAAGGATTGGCGTATTCCGCATATTCTTCTTTTACTACTCCAGGTTATCCTGACATGTCACACTACGTTTATGCGTATTTGGGAACCCAGGCAGATAAGATCAAAGATGCAATCCCTGTTATGTTGGAGATCATGAACGATATGCCTGAAGCTGCTATACAATTTGACGCAGCAAAGGAAGCCATTCTTAAGAAGATAGAGACTGAAAGGATAACGAAATCATCCATATTCTGGTCATACCTGGGAAATGCCGACAAGGGCATCAATTATGATATACGGAAAGATATTTACAACAAGGCAAAGACCATGAGCATGGATGATCTGAAGGCATTTTTCGATAAGCATATAAAGGATAAGAAATACACCTATCTTGTTCTTGCTAATAGAGAAGATATAGATTTTAATGTATTGAAACAATATGGAGAGGTGAAAGAGTTGAGTCTGGAGGAGATATTTAATTATTAGATTGTATTATCCATATTTTTGCATTTTTCAACTCTATTTCAACTGCTTTTTCAACCCAATTTCGGATATTTTCGAACCATTTCGAACCAAGTATTGGTTGTTCTCGAATAAAAACAGATTTAATGTTTCAATTGACAAATACAAATAGGGAAAAAGAATTCCTGTTAATAAGTCCTGACTCATTTGTTGAAATAAAAAAGATAATTCTTACACCATTATTTAGTTGGGTTAAACCAGATGAATGGTCAACGAAATTAGTTAACCAAGGACTTTATTTCAAAATAACTTGTAACAATAATAGAGGTGTTTCGTTCAGTCAGGAATACACGTTAATGGCATTCGTCAGCCCCTATTATTTTCAGCCTGTTTTCACGTTAAACAACCCAATAAACATTCCATTAAGTGTGAAGAGTAGAGCTCCAAACCTCAATGAGTTTCCAATAAAGATTAAAGTGAAGCTATTCGGTGCGGTGCTAACATTTGATTTTGATATTATGTTTATTTATGATGAAGTGTAATAAAATCAATCAGCCAGTTACCAACTGTCCAAATTCAAACGACATCATCGGGTAAAAAAGGGCAGTCATCAACTATTTTTTAATATTTTAACCAGCAGAAGTTTTTTCAATAGTATTAAAATTATTATCACAATCTTTTAAATTATCCGGGTATTTGGTGATAAATAATTAGCTTTGGGGTGAAGAAGGAAACTATAAACAAGTTATGGCTCAAAATTTTTCAAGAATGGAGAAAATAATATTAGTAATATTTACACTTCTTCCTTTAACAATTATAGGTCAAATTTCAGATACTACAAAGACAAAAGGAATTGCAGTCGGCTTGACTTTCTCTCCAGATTATTGTTACAGAACACTTATACCAGACAACTCAAATTTAAGTAAGGGAACCGTTGATTTGCGAGATTCAATTGAAATTCCAAAAATTGGGTTTTCAGCAGGAGTAAGTGTATTTTATGAATTCAGTAAAAGAATTAACATTGAAATAGGATTGCAATTTTCGGATAAAGGAAAAAAAATTGAGATTGACTACTCAGAATTGACTTTTGGTGATCTTATAGATACACGGTATGGTTTTGTGTATTCAATATCAGGTCAAGACCTACCCGCTTCGGTAACTGTTATTAATAAGTATCAACATTTAGATTTCCCTGTTAAAGTAAATTACTCAATCATTAGTAAAAAAATGAAGTTCTTTTTAACAACTGGAATATCAACTAACGTATTTCTTGCATATAAGACTACTGCAATAAAAAAATACAGTGATGGAAAAACAGAAAGAAATACTTCATCATCAGACTATTACGATTTTTCAAAAGTCAATTTCGCCTTCATTGGCGGACTTGGAATGGAATACACCTTAGCAAATAAATTAGGTTTTAGACTTGAACCGATTTATAGAAGATCAATAAACTCAATTATTGACGCACCAATAAAGAGTTATTTATACTCATTTGGAATTAATATAGGAATTTTCTATAAACTTGGAGTTTGAGATACAGCATTCAACAAGGGTTTAGCGTTTTAACTCTATAAACAAGTTAAATAAAGGAATTAGAGTTGAAATTACAAAAATGAAAAAGGAAATTGTAAAACATTTGACCGAAGATTTTGAATCTTATTCAAACAAAACCGAAAACGGAATAGAATTTTGGTTTGCAAGGGATATGCAACATTTACTCGGATATACCGAGTGGCGCAATTTTTTAAAGGGAATCAATAAAGCCAAAACATCCTGCGAAACTGGCGGACATGAAATATCAGACCATTTTGTTGACGTCAACAAAATGGTCAAAATTGGTTCAGGAACTGAACGCGAAATTAATGATATTAAGAAAATTATTACTTGAACGAGGTATTAAACCCGAAGAACTACCACCGGAAGAAGATGTTAAGAAATTAGAACGTAGGGTAAAATCTGAAGATAAAAAGTTTATTAAAAATCCCGAAAAGTTGAAAAATAAAAAAGATTAAAGTTGAAATTACAAAAATGAAAACCATAAAACCATACCACCCCAAAAACAACATCCGTGTTGTCACAGCGGCTTCCTTGTTTGACGGGCATGATGCGGCTATCAATATCATGCGCAGGATCATACAGAGAAGCGGTATTGAGGTCATTCATCTCGGGCATGACCGCAGTGTTCAGGAGATCGTAGAATGTGCCATACAGGAAGATGTACAGGCAATAGCATTAACCTCATACCAGGGCGGGCATATGGAATTTTTCAAATATATGTATGACCTCTTGAAAGAAGCCGGTTGCGGGCATATTATGATATTCGGTGGGGGAGGGGGTACTATCCTTCCCGAAGAAGCGGATGAACTTCATAAATACGGTATTGTAAGGATATATTCACCCGATGACGGCAGGGCAATGGGATTGCAGGGAATGATAAACGATATGCTTAAAAAATGTGACTTCCCTACAGGGATCAAACTGAATGAAGAGATTAATAAGCTGAAGAAAAAAGATGTAAAATCTATTGCCCGGTTGATCTCAGCCGCTGAGAATTTCCCTGAAGAATCAAAAATAACACTGGGTGAAGTAAAGAAAAGAGCAGAAGAGGTCAAAGCTCCCGTACTGGGAATAACAGGTACAGGTGGCTCAGGCAAGTCCTCTCTTATAGACGAAATAGTGAGAAGATTTTTGGTTGATTTTACCAAAAAGACCGTTGCCATCGTTTCAGTTGACCCGTCAAAACGAAAAACAGGAGGGGCATTATTGGGTGACAGGATACGGATGAACTCGATAAATAACCCGAGGGTGTATATGCGCTCTCTTGCTACACGCCAGTCTAATCTTTCTCTTTCCAATAACGTACAGGAAGCGGTAGATGTTCTGAAAGCCGCTGAATACGACCTTATCATCCTGGAAACATCCGGTATAGGCCAGGCAGACACCGAGATCGTTAATCACTCTGATGTGTGCCTGTACGTGATGACACCGGAATACGGGGCAGCTTCACAACTGGAAAAGATTGACATGCTTGATTTTGCAGACATCATTGCGCTGAACAAATTTGATAAGCGCGGAGCAATGGATGCCCTGCGTGATGTGAGGAAGCAATACAAACAAAATCACGAGGCGTTTGATGTTAAAGATGAGGATATTCCTGTTTACGGAACTATAGCTTCCCAATTTAACGATCCCGGCACCAATAATCTGTACAAGTCATTAATGGATATATTGGTGCAAAAAACAGGCGCTGACCTGAGATCAGACTTTGAGGTAACTGAGGAAATGTCGGAAAAGATATACATCATTCCTCCTGAAAGAACGAGATACCTGTCTGAAATAGCAGATAATAACCGTAATTATGATACGTGGGTTCAGCAACAATGTGATATTGCCCAAAGATTGTATGGGCTTAGGAAATCAATTGATACCTTAAAAGAAAACCCTCACTTAAAAGAAAACCCCCAGGGTTTTCAAAACCCTGAGGGTTTAGAAACTGTAGAAACGGAGAGACTAAAAAAAGGACTGGAAGAAACTTATATAAAATTAGAAGTAAACCTTGACCCCCGCAACAAAAAAATATTGAAAGAATGGGATGAGAAAGTCAACAAGTATAAGGAACCGGAATTTATATTTAAGGTACGTGATAAGGAGATAAAGATAAAAACATATTTTGAGTCATTATCGCAAACAAAGATTGCCAAAATATCACTACCAAAATACGAAGCCTGGGGTGACAGGTTGAAGTGGGTTCTGCAGGATAACGTTCCCGGTGAATTTCCTTTTACTGCCGGTGTATTCCCGTTCAAGCGGGAAGGGGAGGACCCCACCCGTATGTTTGCAGGAGAGGGCGGACCCGAACGCACAAACAGGCGTTTTCATTATGTTTCCTATGATATGCCTGCCAAAAGACTATCCACGGCTTTTGATTCCGTAACTCTTTACGGTCATAATCCTGACAACCGTCCCGACATTTACGGTAAAATAGGCAATTCAGGTGTGTCTATTTGCTGCCTCGATGATGCCAAAAAGCTCTATTCAGGGTATGACCTTATTAACCCGAAAACATCTGTCTCAATGACAATTAATGGCCCCGCAGCCATGATGACGGCTTTTTTTATGAATGCAGCAATTGACCAGCAGTGTGAGAAATATATCAAAGAGAACGGCATGGTGGAAGAAGTGGAAAAGAAGATAAGGGCGATTTATAAAAAGAAGAGTGTTAAACGATCATCCTACCAGGGAAAAATACCCGGGGGAAATGATGGATTGGGATTGATGCTGCTTGGTGTTACAGGTGACCAGGTTTTGCCGGATGATGTTTATAAAAAAATAAAAGTCAATACGATCTCTAAAGTCAGGGGTACGGTACAGGCAGACATCCTAAAAGAAGACCAGGCGCAAAACACATGTATTTTCTCCACAGAGTTCTCATTGCGTCTTATGGGTGATATGCAGGAGTATTTCATTAATAATAAAGTGCGCAATTTCTATTCCATATCCATTTCGGGTTATCATATTGCCGAAGCAGGAGCAAACCCGGTAACCCAATTGGCTTTAACGCTTGCCAACGGGTTTACATACGTTGAATATTATGTAAGCAGGGGAATGGACATTGATGAATTTGCTCCCAACCTTTCATTTTTCTTTTCCAATGGCTTAGACCCCGAGTATTCGGTGATTGGGCGTGTGGCAAGGCGTATCTGGGCAAAAGCCATAAAACAGAAATATGGCGGTGATGAGCGCTCACAAAAACTAAAATATCATATCCAGACATCAGGGCGTTCGCTTCATGCACAGGAGATCGCCTTTAACGATATCCGCACTACTTTACAGGGATTATATGCCATTTATGACAACTGCAACTCGCTGCACACCAATGCTTATGATGAAGCCATCACTACTCCGACAGAAGAAAGCGTGCGCAGGGCAATGGCAATACAATTGATAATCAATCATGAATTGGGATTAGCACAAAACGAAAATCCCATACAGGGCTCCTTCATCATCGATGAGCTGACCGACCTTGTGGAAGAAGCTGTTTTGATCGAATTCGACCGCATTTCCGAGAGGGGCGGAGTGCTTGGTGCAATGGAGACCATGTACCAGCGCAGCAAGATACAGGAAGAGAGTCTCTATTATGAAACCCTTAAACACTCCGGTGAATTTCCCTTAATTGGGGTAAACACTTTCCTCAGTTCAGAAGGTTCTCCAACCATCATTCCGCAGGAAGTGATCCGTGCTACAAAGCAAGAGATGGAATACCAGATAGAGATGCTCCGGAACCTGCATAAGGGAAATGAGGAAAAAGCCAAAGAGAAGCTGAGAATGGTGCAGGAAACAGCAATTCAAAATAATAACATTTTTGAAGCAATAATGGAAGCTTCAAAATACTGCTCCCTGGGACAGATCACCAATGCATTGTTTGAGGTTGGCGGGCAGTACAGGAGGAATATGTAATGCCACCGTCCCCGGTAAAATGCTCTTCTGGGCGTGCCCCCGCACATAATTTTTTATTTTCATATAACTTTTTTGTTTTTCCCTACTGCCGTACGGATAAACGGCAGTTTATCCTTATCAACACACTAAAATTATGTGCGGGGTCGGGCTGTCCGCTATATCTTTTGACTGGCTGGCAAGTTTTGTAAAGATTTTTCGTGGCTCCCCTGTCGCCCCTCAAAATCAACAAAACTAAGCCATCCAGCCAAAAGGATGCCGCTCCCATCCCTCACGCAGGTAGCAATAAATGTTTTGAAAAACATTAAAAATCCATTAGATTTGCAGTAAAGACATAGTGCAAATAAACGTACCGTTACAGTTAGCCCTACTATTAAGAAGAAAAACTATCTATGAAAACAATAATATTATCTATTTTATTGGGACTATCTGTATCAGTATTTGCCAATCACAGGATTAATGTTTACTACGAACAAACTCAGAATGGCTATAAAATATTTGCAGATAATGATGAATTTTGTCCTGTCTCAATCGAAATCAATTTCAAACTGACAAATCTTAAATCAACAGAAGGAAAGGGGAACAAGCTGAATTGCTTGTGGAGAAAAAGGAGTATAAACGTGACTATTAAAAACTACCTCCTACACAAAATAAAGCGCATTGAAAACGCGCTTTATTAAAATCGCAGACCATTAAAATTCATAACCATGAAAAATTTTATCAAGATCTGGACACTATTAATAGTGTTGACAATTTATTCCTGCAGTTCACAAGAGAGTTATAATGAAATAGCTGCCGGAGACCTGGCAATGGAAGAAACCATTGACGAAGAAACAATCCGTGAAAACATTGAAACTCCGGTAGAAAGAAAAGTTATTAAAGAATGAGAGATCAGCTTTGAAACAGAAGACGTAAAGCAAACAAGATCATTGATAACTTCAGCAGTACAGGACCTTAACGGCTACGTTTCCAAAGATAATGTGTACGACTACATAGAAAGAGTTGAACATCAACTGGAAATACGGATACCTGCCGAAAGTTTTGATCAATTATTGACACTTATCATCGAAAGCGCTGACAAGCTCGGCTTTTGATTTTTCTTCAAAATTCGGAGGAGCAATAAAAGGTGGTTTGGACAATTTACTTTGGTTTGTGATCGGGCTGACACATATCTGGCCTTTTATGTTAATAATAGCAGCAGGAATATATTTTGCATTTCGACTTGACAGAAGAAGAAGGAAGAAAAATGCCTCATAACAAAAGGTTAAAAGTAAACAAAGCCATAATTAGAAAAATGTTAATAATTAAAACCATAACATCATGAACACACATGTAATTGACTACCGCATCATCGGAGAAGAGATGCAATGCGTTGAGATCGAGCTTGACCCGCAGGAGACCGTGATTGCCGAGGCGGGCAGTTTGATGATGTTTGACCAGGATATAGAGATGCAAACCATCTTTGGTGATGGATCGGGTCAGGATAAAGGAATTCTCGGTAAATTGTTCTCTGCCGGGAAGAGAGTTCTTACCGGTGAGAGCTTGTTTATGACCGCCTATACAAATACCGGCTCGGGTAAAAAGCATGTTACCTTTGCCGCACCTTATCCCGGGAAGATCATCCCGATGGATCTGAGCGAAATGGGTGGGAAGATAATTTGCCAGAAAGATGCTTTCCTCTGTGCTGCCAAGGGTGTATCAATTGGCATTGAGTTCCAGCGGAAAATAGGTGCGGGTTTGTTCGGAGGAGAAGGGTTTATCATGCAAAAGTTAGAGGGGGATGGTATGGCATTTGTCCATGCAGGTGGAACCATCGTTGAGAGAACCCTTGATCGTGGCGAAGTTTTAAAGGTTGATACCGGCTGCATAGTAGTTTTTGAGAGCACCGTTAATTATGATATAGAATTTGTAGGTGGTATTAAGAATACAATATTCGGAGGAGAAGGATTATTCTTTGCTACCTTAACAGGTCCCGGAAAAGTGTGGATACAATCATTACCTTTCAGCCGCCTTGCTGACCGCATCATATCCTCTGCTCCCAAAATGGGCGGAAAGCGTAAAGGAGAAGGAAGTATTTTAGGAGGTCTGGGGGATTTGTTGGATGGGGATAATTAGGATTGCGGATTGCGGATTTTAATTACATTGATAATCACAGCTAATCATAATCTGCAACTGAGGTGTTAAATTTGTTTATAATTCTTCGTATTTAATAATTTCGTAACTTTGTGTAAAAAATAGATTTTGAGTTATGCCTGAAATTAGTAGATTTTATGGTATCATAATAAAAATGTTTTTTGAAGACCATAATCCTCCACATTTTCATGCTGAGTATGGAGAACATGAAGCATTAATAAATATTAATACTCTTGAAATAATAGAAGGGAAATTACCAAAACGGGCAAAAATTCTTGTTATAGAATGGGCATTAGAGCACAGAAATAAATTATTGCAAAATTGGGAAAAAGCAAAAATACCTGATGATATTGAAAAAATTGATCCTTTAAAATAATAACTTATGATAAAGATTAATAAAATCCAAACATTAGATGATCATAAAATATATTTTATATTTAGTGATAATACAGAAAAAGTTATTGACTTTAAACAATTCATAAAATCTGATAAATTTACCAGACAATTATCAGATCCTGAGTATTTTAAATTAGTAAAAATTTATGAAAACGGAAGGGGTATTTATTGGCCAAATGAATATGATTTTTGTCCTGATTTCCTGAGAAAATTTGCTGACAAATAAATACTGTATAACAGAGTCCCCCACTAAAAATCGTTTTTGCCACTAAATCACAAAAACGCAAAATTTCACTAAAAGTTAACTAATTTATTCTCGGGATTTTGTGGGATTTGGTGTTTTGGCGATTTTGTGGCATTTTTTTTTGACTTATTAGAATGGACTCATAACATAATCATTTCACCAATATGAATTTACTTTGTAATCAAAAACTGCAATTTCCCTGTGCAGCGGGTTTGCGAAAAAATCCAGGTATTCCTTTGCCCTTCTGTTAGCCCAGGTGCTGTTATATTCATAAGCAGCTATCTTAGCCCACTCTATCGCAAGGTCAGGCCTGTTCATTACTTCGCATGTTATTACCATATTAAAGGCAGCTTTACCCGCTATATTGTCATCTCCTAAATTTACCATTGCACTCCATATCCAGGCAGCTCCTTCCCAGTCATCATTCATTGCCCTGTCCCTTGCCTCTATCATGTATGGGTTGAAATTAATGTAATGGGTTCTTTGGAATATAGTGACGCTGCAAGATGATAGTATAACTGTTAATACGGTTGCGGAAAAGAATAATATATATTTAATTTGTTTGATAATTACCTCTAAGTATAATAAATATACAGTTTTTAATTTTTCAGCATTTAATTATCAGCTTCTGGGCTCTGGGTTCTTGGTTCTGGGTTGTTGGTTTTATACTCAGACTCCGTAACCAGTACATACCACCCAGTACCCAGCCTTCGCAGGCCGTAGCCTGCTTTGGCAGTCGAAGGCCAGTTACCGGTACCCAGTAACATTATCTTATTTATACTTAATTCAATTCTAAATAATTTTTTAAATCAATTTACGAAATTATATTTTTATATCACAATTTAATAACAGCAATTATTGTTCCAAATTATTAAGGACATGCGTTCCTGTTTAGAGGAATTCTCTTCTGTCGATATTTTTTTTATTTTTGTTTGATCGTAAGTTTATTCTATTATTCCGAAAAGTTATGTTTTTTTAACAAATTTAGCATTCTGAAAAAACAGGATCATGTTAAGATCATCAATAATTTCTTTTGTATTTATAATAATTGTTTTGGGAGGTTGTAACAGGTTCGAAGATAAAGAACCGGTTACTTCAAAACCCATGTATGATCTTCAAAATGACAAACTTTGGGCTCATCGTGTCAATACGGCAAAAGAAGCAAATGAATTATTGCAGGAATTTAACGGGATTGAATTAGATGTTGTTTTTGAAAAGAAATCAGATGTTTTTGATGTTAGGCATGATGTAGACGGAACTGTTTCCGGTATTAGCTTAGATGCTTATTTTGATAGTATTGTTAATGTCACTGAACATTATTACTGGATCGATTTTAAGAATTTGAAAGTGCTCAATGTTTATAATTCATTAAAGAGAATGAAATATATTCTTTCAAAGTATAATATTAATAATAATGTAATTGTAGAATCATCAAATGCAGGATTGTTAAATAAATTCTATAAAGCTTCAATATATACGAGCTATTGGGTTCCCCATTTTTCAGGTTCTAATGAACCGGCTGATACAGTTGAGATTATAAATCGAATTAAATCTAATTTGGGAAAATATAATTGTAATGCATTGTCTGCACATTATCCCATGTATGCTTTTTTAGACAAATATTTTAATAATTGCAATATTCATGTTTGGACAAATGAATTAAAAACAGTATCTGATAAAAACATAATTTATGAATTGCATAATAATTCCAATATCAAAGTTATTCTTGTTGATTATAAGTATAATTTCATAGTTGAAATGAAATATCGCGGTTTTGGGCATAATTAATAGTCTCGGAATTTACTCACTTTTTTGTTTGTTTTTATAGGTGTTCGTGCCTGCACGCAGAAGTGCTGTTTCGGCACTCAGGTGTGAATTCCGCTTCTCTCCATTTCAATGTTTTTAATGAACTTATATTGAAATCTGTCCTTTGTGCTTTTAACAAACAACTACTGGTATCTGGCTTCTGGTTTTTTCGCTAATATTATAGTGAAGTAATGTTTACCAGCCACCAGCCACCAGTAACCAGCGACAGTTTTTCATTAGCAGTTTTATATTTTACTAAACAAAAAGTTATAAGTGGCAACTTGCGTTAATTAATAATAAGCTTTGCCACAATATACTTCCCGGATTGTAGGAGTTTCAATATATAAACACCTTTTGGAATGTCAATATACAGATCAATCATGCTCATGTTGCTTTGAATATTTTTCTCAAATATCATCCTGCTATATAAGTCATACACCTCTATCTTAGATTTTGAACTTGAAATATTCCCGGCTTCAATGTAAAAAGTGCCTGAATTTGGGTTGGGGTAAATGTTAATAGTTGTCCGCTTTGTTAAATCATTCGTTAAAATAATTGGCGTTGGTTGATGTTTAAGGAAAAATTTCCAAATCTCAGTTGTATAGCTAATATCATTATTCGGATACCATAACCACTCATGATCAGCCCCTGTAACTTTATAGAATTCAACTTCGGTACTGTTGTCGCCATTTTGATAAAGAAAATGGTCTATTGTATATCCATCAGCTACAAGGTCAGGAAGTGGAGTATGCACAGGGATTGTATCGCAATTGTTATTAGTAACCCAGTAGTTAATAAGGTTTTCTGTATCAATGCCAAAAGGGTTTCCTGTGTATTGAACCTGCTGATCTAAAGTGCCATGAAAATGACAAACAGGAACAGCTCTGCCTGGATTGCAATTTAAGGCAGTTCCTATAGTTCCTGCTACGGAGGCAATTGCAGTAATTTTTGCATTCAATTCACAAGCTAACCTGTTCGACATGAATCCACCTAAAGAAAATCCTGTAACATAAACACGCCCCGTATCAATGTTGTAATTTGCTGATACAGTATCAATAAGTGCACTGAGAAATCCGACATCATCAATGTTTTCATTAATCTCGAATCCATAAGAGCTGGCACCTGAATTCCATGCAGTACTTCCTGTAATTATGTTATCAACTATTGCCTGTGGAGTAACAACAATAAAATTGGCAGTGTCGGCAACTGCATGCATCTCTATTCCGGTAAAATTATTCATGTTATCACCTAACCCATGTAAGCATATTACCAAAGGAACAGGAGTAGAATCATTGTAAATCGCTGGAACATATTCTATATACTCTCTGTTTATGCTATCATACATAAAACTTTTTGTCGTTGGTTGACAAAATCCATTGAAAACAATAGTAAGAGAGGCTAATAAAGCAAAGTGTTTTTTCATAGTAGTTTTATTTTATATAATTGTTATTACATCACAAAATTAAAAATTTCCGTGAATTATTTTTTGCAAACCGTATAATTACGTTATGAGGTCAGAATGTCTGATATTTCGGCAACTCATATTATATCATTTTTGCCAGTTGCCAGAAGCGAGCAGCCAGAAGCAAACTACTTCGTCCTTCGTAGAATAATTCGGAGAAGGCACTCGCAACATTTTTAATTTCCTAAGCACGTAATATTAATTGCTTTATTAAAAAATAAGCAAAGTTATCTCCTGTCCTGACCTGGCAGGACTAACATTATGCGTCAACGGATGGGATTTAGAAATGGATTGGTGAAAAAACTGAGGGACCTTGGTAGAAAGAGTGTTCAGACAGTTATAAAAATCGATTTCTTAATCGGATATAAATATAAATGTATATTTATATTTTTTCAGAAGTAGCGGGAATAGAAGATTATATCTTCTTTACGTTGATAGCATTTAAACCTTTTTTGCCTTCAGTAACTTCAAACGTTACTTTGTCATCATCCCGTATCTTATCAATTAATCCGGTAACGTGAACAAAAACATCCTGTTCTTCGTCATCAATCTTAATGAACCCGTATCCTTTAGATTCATTGAAAAATTTTACTGTTCCAGTTTTCATAATAAAGAAAAAATTAATTATTAGCCTGCAAATAAAATAAAAATTCGGCACTTATTAAAAATTATTATAAAAATTTGTTATATATTAGCGGGAAAATTATTTATAAAGTTATCTTTTTATCATATTATTAACTATGAAAAAGAACGATTACCTGTGCCCTAAATGCAAAGGGCATTTAAATGTAGGCAGCTCAATTATTTTTTCCACAAGCAATAAAAGGCAGAAAAAAGGTTTGATATTGTTAAACCCTACGATTGGTGATTATACTTACGAGCATCATGATAATTACATTTTTGAAGAGGGTGAGATGATTGAATTTTTCTGTCCCATCTGCCAGGCAGAACTTAAATCAGCAAAGAATCACAATTTTGCGAGCATCATTATGATAGATCATGGCAATATTGAATACGAAATATTGTTCTCACGGAAAGCAGGTGAAAAAAGCACTTATGTGCTTTCCAATGAGGAACTTGAGACGTTTGGTGATGATGCCAAAGATTATGATGAAGTGTTTGATGATTAGCCCCAATGTTTAGTTTTCATTATCACTTGCAAGTTAACGATAATTTTGTGGATGTTAATTGTCAACTTGTATATTTACAACATAAAGTGTTTAAACTACTAAAACATCCGCCAGCTGGCGGACTGATTTCGTAAATTATACTTACTTGTTCATTCCTTTATTTCAACAACTTCATATATCATTTCGCCCTCTTCATTTTCCTTAGGTTTGTAATAAACATCATCCAGTTCATAATATTCTTCACTGTCAATTGTTTTTGTTTCATAGCCATCTGGCAAGGCATCAACTTCAGCTCCAACCGGGGCATCTATTACTTCATATTCATCGGAATTTGGGGTTTTTTTGTAAAATGTTCCGTAATAATAGAAATATACGGCTGGACCAATGACGATCTTTCTGTGTTCTGGCGGTAATACCTTTATTCTAATGCCCATCGGTGGTCTGACCACAACAAAAGAAGCAGCCCCTTTAGGTTTATAGAAAATCCCTGTGTGATAATGAAGCTTCATGCCTTTAAAGGCGATTGATACAGTAGCTGCATCCATTTTTTCCACTTCCGCTCCCCGGCGGGGAAGATGGCGGTAATGATAATGGGCTGCCTGCCTGGGTTTTGGGTTTTGCTGATGTACCGCTTCTTTTGGAGGAGGGCCTCCCTTTCTTTGTGAATATGCCTTATTAAAAAAACAAAGCGATAATACCAATTGTGTAAAAAATAAGACCTTGAAGATGCCTGAAATACTATTTGTTTTCATGATAATAGATTTTTAGGTTAAGAAATAATTTATCAATGATTTTTAATCGTTGAAATATAGTACAAATATAATTTTTTAATCAACTTACAAAGTAATGTTCTTATATTACAATAAATAAATTTACTATTTTTGCCTTCAATTGAGTAAGATTTATAAAATGGACAAACGAATTATCAGGGAGCTTAATTTGCAGTTCAAAGGTGCGCCACCTGAGAAAATCATAGAATATTTTCTCAATAAATATAAAGGAAAGATCGCTTTATCTTCAAGCCTTGGTTTGGAAGACCAGGTATTAACCGGAATGATCATTTCAATTGACAAAAGCACCAAAATATTTACACTTGACACCGGCAGGTTATTTCCCGAAACTTATAATCTCATTAGAGAAACAAATAAAAAGTATAAAATTAATATTGAAGTATATTTTCCCGATACCTGTCAGGTTGAGGAAATGGTAAGGAAAAATAGTGTGAATCTTTTCTATGACAGCATTGAAAAGAGGAAAAAATGCTGTCATGTAAGAAAGATAGAACCGCTTAAAAGGGCATTCAGGGACATGAGTGTTTGGATCTGCGGTTTAAGAAGGGAACAATCTGTTACCCGGACAGATAACCAGGCAGTTGAGTGGGATGAGAATAACGGGCTTATAAAGATCAATCCTCTTATAGATTGGACCGAAGAACAAGTGTGGAACTATATAAAGCAGAACAATATTCCATATAATATCTTACACGATAATGAATTTCCTAGTATAGGATGTGAACCATGCACAAGAGCGGTAAACCGGGTGAAGATATCCGTGCCGGCAGATGGTGGTGGGAAGAACCGGAAGAAAAAGAATGCGGGCTGCACCAGGGATAATATCCAACCTGGTTTATTTATGAAAATTTTTGATAAATTTTTCTACTTCAGGTACGCCACCCTGGTATACAAGGTACCCATTATAAGGTTCACGGTCAGTAATTTCATCATTTATAGTCGTTAGCATTATTTTTTTTACTTCTTCTGGATCTTCAGTTTGACCTAAAGCCCAACCGAGCTTGATGAAAGCAACTTCCGGTAACATGTTTCCTGCAGGAATAACTCCTTTAGCCATCATATCCCTCCCTGTGTCATATACATACATCTGAACATAACCCCAGATAGTCTGGAGTGTCATAAACATTATAACACCTTTCTTGTTTGCTCTTTCAATTGCAGGATATAGTTCCTTGTTCACATGTCCCAGTCCGGTGCCAACAATAATAATTCCTTTGTATCCATTGTCTACAAGTGCATCCAGTGTATCCGGTTTCATGCCGGGGTAATAATAGAGCATGGTTACTTTGTCACTAAAATATGGTAGAATTTTTACGTTTCTGTCTTTTCTGCGGTGATTATAATCTTTTTTTAATAGTTTTATTTCTTTCCTGTTGACAGTTGCAATAGGTATATCTCCTATAGTGCGGAAAGTAGAGCGATATGAGGAGTGCATTTTTCGTACTCTGGTTCCTTTATGCAATAGTCCGTATTCGTCTGATGTAGGGCCGAACATGCAAACAATAACTTCGGCAATATCACTATGTCCGGCTGTCTTCATTGCATGCATTAAGTTCAAAGCAGCATCGGAGCTGGGACGGTCAGACGAACGTTGTGAGCCAACAAGAACAATTGGTATGGGAGGATTCTGCACCATAAATGTCAATACAGCGCCTGTATGATGAAGTGTGTCTGTTCCATGTCCGATTACTATGCCGTCAATGCCTTTTTTTATTTCTTCACCAATTGCAATAGCAAGCGCTTTATATTGCTCAGGTCCCATGTTTTCGCTAAAAACAGCAAAAACTTTTTCTGTTGTCAGGTTGCAAATATCTGCTAATTCCGGTACAGCGCCATATAGTTCACCAGGAGAAAATGCCGGGATAACAGCGCCTGTCCTGTAATCTAAACGTGAAGCAATAGTACCCCCTGTTCCAAATAATTTTACTTTTGGTAAGCCCGGGGTTATAGGAAACTCCTTTTCAGGAATTTTATAACTGGCTTTTTTATAACCAATTTCTTTCATTCCTGTAATTGTCTTTATATCAAGACCAATATTATATCCTGTTGAAATTTTTAATACTATATGCTGGTCATCGTCATTTTCTGAACGAGGCAAAACAGTACCATTAAATTCCCCCCTTGTTGTTTCTATTTCTGCCTGCCCCCAAACCCTCACACTATATTTTTTCAGCATTTCAAGTGTTTCCCCTTTGTATCCCTGAAAAATGTCATCGTTCATTTTTTATAGATTTTGATTGTGTAAAATTGTTCATTTTTTATTTATCATTCAACCTTTCTCTTTTCTTTTTTTGACATTATGAATGCCTTTAGCTAATTTTGTGGTTCATAATCTAATTTAATAAAAATGAAAGAATCTGAAATATTATTGAATCCCAATAAGCTGGTTAGATATTTAAATAAACCCGCGTCTGAATTCACAAGGGATGATATTATTAAGTATATTGAAGAAAATGGGATTGAGATGATTAACTTCCGGTATGTTGCTGAAGACGGAAAGTTGAAAGCATTAAATTTTGTTATTATAAGCAAGGAGTATCTTGAGGCGATATTTTCTACCGGAGAAAGAGTAGACGGTTCAAGCCTGTTTTCTTTCATTGAATCAGGTTCAAGTGATCTGTATATAATCCCCAGATTTAAGACTGCCTTTCTCAATCCTTTTTCTGAAGTACCTACCCTGGATATTTTATGCTCTTTTTATACAAGTGATGGAAATCCTTTGGAAAGCTCTCCGGAATATATTTTAAAAAAGGCACATGCTGAATTTAAAAAATCAACAGGTTATACTTTAAAGGTATTTGGCGAATTGGAATATTATGTTATTAGTAAAAAGGACGACCTGTTTCCTGCTCTTGACCAGAAAGGGTACCATTCTGCACATCCTTTTACTAAATGGGATTGCCTGCGAAAAGATGCTTTGAAGCTTATTGCAGAAACAGGAGGAAAGGTTAAGTACGGACATTCAGAGGTAGGAAATTTTTCATCGGAACAAGAGGCATATGAACAGCATGAGATAGAGTTTATGCCTGTTGAAGTTGAGGATGCTGCTGACCAGATTATTATTGCCAAGTGGATTCTTAGAATGTTAGCTTATGACTATGGTGTTAATATTAGTTTTGCTCCTAAGATTACTGTTGGTAAAGCAGGAAGTGGATTTCATATACACTTATTGGTTGAAAAAGATAATGAGAATTTAATTGCAGATGAAAATGGGTTAACAGATATTGCTAAAAAAGTGATTGCAGGCATATTGGATCTTGCATCTCCGTTATTAGCTTTTGGAAATACTATTCCAACATCATTTCTGAGATTAGTACCTCAGCAGGAAGCTCCTACAAGGATATGCTGGGGTGATGGAAATCGTTCCGTATTAGTCAGGATCCCATTGGGTTGGGTTGCCAAAACCAGTATGATAAAAGATGCTAATCCAAAAGAGACAAGGAAGATATCTTATATCCCCGGAAAGCAAACTATCGAATTCAGGGCTCCTGATGGTTCGGCAGATGTATATGGCCTTTTAGCAGGAATCACTATTGCTGCACAACATGGATTGGAGATGAAGGATGCTTTAATGAAAGCTGAGGATTTGTATGTAGATGTTAATATTTTTAAAAAAGAGAAACGAGCAGGAGCGAACTGCCGCTCGTCCCTGGAAAGTTTAGAATGTTTACCTTCTTCGTGTTGGGAATCTGCAGATTGTTTAAATGAGAAGCGAAAATATTTTGAAAAAAATAATATTTTCCCAAAAGGTACTATTAATAATATTATAGAAAAATTAAGGTCTTATGATGATAAAGAACTGAGTGAACATTTATATGGTAAGGATGATGAGATAAGAAAGATAGTGAATGAGCATTTACATTGTATGTGATTACTTTATAGGATAGGAAGTTTAATATTTATAATAAAATTTATTTGTTACTGTTCGGTATACTAAGGGGGGGATTCCTCACTTCGTTTACAATGACGTCCATCCTAATCGTCTGATAATCAAGCAGCTACCTTCTGCAAAAAGAACCCACATTTAGCAGCTTCTTTATGCAGACGTGATATCTTCCTTGCTTGTTGTTTTTCTGTATCTATCTGTAATCTGCTT
>JBDRNO010000130.1:0-9067 GCA_043811005.1 Bacteroidota bacterium
AGCAGTAGTTTTAGCTTTTGGCTCCGGAAGTGTTCCCCGTGTAATCAATTTATTATGTGACAGGTCCCTTAACTCGGCCTTTGAAAAAGAAAAAACAACAGTAGATGTAGATGATGTCTATGAGGCTGCCGAAGGAATTGGATTAGCGAAAGAGGTATTTCATTATAAGATTGCGCTCAAACAAAAAGAGAATAATCAGAATGTACCGTCTGCAGGGGAAAATGATTCTATAAAAAAGCCTGAAACACTCAGCAAACCGACGCATAAGGCATCTGAAACGGGCACTCCCATATATGATACAGATCAAAAAGGTCTGAAAATACCGATGCTATTCCTGGTATTATCTATAGCATCACTCATTTTAAGTGTCTTTTTCTACTACCAAAAATTCGGCTCTCCTTAGTCAGTGGCCTGCCTCCGGGAAGAGACCTTTGAAAAATGTTTCCCGCTATAAGCGGGATTCGAGTTCAAGGAAGGCGAAAATTTCAACCACAGGAATATATTGAATATTTCGAGGATTGAAATTTGAGCCTGACGCAGGCACTTTAGTTGAAGCTTTAGCGCTAATCGGGCCAAAGGGGACGTTTTGCAAGGTCTCCTAGTACCAATGTATTAGACAAATCATCTAAAAAATAAGAACAATTCCATACTTCCTACCTATTGTTTTCATGGAATAATCAAAATACATTGGGCACAACTAAAAAAATAATTTTTTGACCAGGATCTACAGGATGATCAGGATATAAAAAAATAATACCAAAGGCAGGGTCAAGAGGCTCTTTGGGGGCAGCGGTTTTGGCAAAACTACTTTTACTATGGATAGTAAGTTGTCAAGTTCAGACGGGATGAGGCTTGTCCCGATCCCATGCAGCACCCTTCTTTTAGGTTCCGGTGTTCTTTGCCTGGTTGTTATTGGTTGTAGGAGGAAGACTAAAAAGGAGTGATTAGGCGCTTAGTTTTTTCCCGTTTGGATCCGGTCTGGTTGGTCTTGTAGGATTAAGAAAGAAAATTATTTAAGATAAGAAAGGAGGAAAGTAAATGAGAAAGCTACTGATGTTTTTAGCTATCTTTGCAATCGGTATCATGACAGTCGCACCGGCCAAGGCATTTATTGAAGTGCCTACAAACGGCGCTACCGGTTGGCAGACCTTTAGTTATACCCTGGCCAAGGATTTTACCGGAGATATTGGGTGGATAGTGGGTGATTGCGACGATTATTATGTTGCATCCTGGCTTTTGGTAGACAATTTAAGTCTGGGTTCCACCAGCGACGCAGGTTTTGAACTCAATAATCTGACCGGTTATACTTTCGGGGGGGACGTCACAGCGGTAACTACTTCCGAATATGGTTCGGGTGCTTTCGGTCCAACCGAAGGTTCATACATGGCTGAACTTGATTCTGTTAACGGCGATTCAGGTGTTGATATCAGCAGCTACGGCTATGGTGGAACAGACGGCAGCTTCTTACGGCTTTCAGGGGTGAGCCTGTCTGCTGGGGAAACGTTTTCTTTTGACTGGAATTTTGGAACTTCCGAAGATGAGCATGTTCAGGATTTCAGTCTCTTTTTAGTGCAGTCGGATAGCTGTTCGCTTAAAACCTATGAGCTTGGAAAGGTCGCTGCCGTGCCCATTCCCGGTGCTGTCTGGCTTCTGGGCTCCGGCCTGATCGGTCTTGTGGCACTCAGGAGGAAGTCTTCCTGAAAACAGAAAAGCCGTTTCTTTTCCGGAGGTTCCGGCGCCTCGGGAGATGACGTTTCCGCTCATTGGCACAGCTTTAATTTTTTCGCTGATTTTATGGGTACCAGCCAGGATTCTGCGGGGAATAGTAATGGTGGTACCACTTTCTGGAACTATACAAACGGGTCAAGTTCTCAAGAGATATGGAATCGGATTGGACCGTTAAGAACGACGAGCCTCATTACGGCCTTAAAGAACATGTCTCTGTGGATGTCAATCACGGCTTTATCCTATCCACAACTCTAACACCCGCATCAGTCAATGACTCACCCTTTCTGCCTTATTGCACTCTTTATAGCCGGAATACAAAACAGCCACTGGAAAAAGTCTATGCTGATAAAGGTTATTTCGGAAAACCCAACAGGGAATTTCTTTACATGAATAATATAGCTGACGGCTGGTCTTTATCAGTTTACGCTTCTTCTCGATGATAATCCCAATGGAGCGCTTGAGGATATGAGTAATGGTGGATGGGGGTTAACATATGTTATTCCTTGAGCTTGCAACCCTTTATCAGCAAGAGACTACTTGGCAAAGTGATTTCTACAGAAATTAATTTTTTACCAGTTTAATAAATTTAGAAGGGGGTAGGAAGAATGAAAAAAATAAGAAATAAGAAAATTTTATTTTTTGTAATGCTTTTATCAGCTTTGTTGATTTGGACTAATGATGCAAGTGCCACCATATCGTTAACGGTCGATCCAGCTTCTGCTCCAGCCGACACAACAACTGGATTTACGTTTCAAACACAGGCAGCCGAACCTGGTGGTTCTGTCCAGTTTGAATTTTATGGTGATTATAACAGTAACGGAATCATTGATGGAGATGAATGGCCTATATTTAAAATAGTTCTGGGTGACAATGTAACAGATGGAGATTTTGAACCTTTAACGGGTGACCTCAATGAATCAAGTCCGGATATAACCACAATTTTTAATCCTTTTGGAGAAATTGGTGGATTCCTTCCTGCTGGTTACGCTATCATGCGGGTTCAGAATTCTCTCGGAGAATCCGCTACAGTACAATTCTACATTACGCCTGTATTAGCTCCTCTGTCAGTAACAGGAACTGTCTATGAACAGGGTACTACCACACCGGTGCCATATTCTGTAGTTTTTTTTGCTGATGCTCCAACAGGAGATCAGACGGTGTCCATTACATTTGCAGATAGCGATGGTAATTATGTACTTCAGATTCCATCACCTGGAGATTATGAAATCAGCGGCGAGAAATATGGCTATATAACAATTTTCAGCATTCTCACGGTCCCGCCCGAAGGTGTTGAAAATCATAGCATATATTTAATACCTGCAGATGCTCAGATTACAGGCACTATAACAGAATACGGAACAGGTCTCTCTCTCTGGGGTGTGGAGATTGAGGCAGATACAATAGATGGCAAAGAGAGCTGGACTACTTCAGACATTGACGGTAATTATACTCTTCACGTTTTATCTGGAATAGAATGGAGAGTAAGAGCAGACGACGCTCCTGGATATTTTGATGTGAAAATTCCTTCAAATGACTTCGAGGATGATATTATTATTACCCCAACTGTTACAGGGCCCAACATAGTTAATTTTATAGCTTATAAAGAAACGGCCTGGATAGAGGGGACAGTATTGGATGAATATGGGACCCAGGTTGTTGAAGGGATACTTTTATATGCCAACAGAATTAACACCGCTGACCCTGCACTTGAGAAACTAAGAACCGGTCATTACACTGATGAAACAGGGCAGGTGACAGTTGGAGTCATGCCGGGAGACTGGCGCGTAGGTCTTTGCATGAACTGCCATGAATACAATGTTAAGATCGGCGGGGAGGAAAAAGAGCTGGTTCCACCGGCAGAGGTAGATCTTATAGGACTTACTATTGACGAGTACAGACCGGTTACCCTTCAGACATATTATGCGGATGGTGCAATTGAAGGAAGAGTTTATTTGAGTGATGGTGTTACACCAGCTCCGTCAGAAGTCAGAGTGAATGCATGGACAGATACCGCTTTGAATGGTCCAGGACAAACTCCGGTAGGTCATTATATTCATACCTCTACAGAGACAGATGTTGATGGTTACTATCGTCTGCCGCTTTTAGGAGGAACATGGACAGTTCGAGCGGAAATGTACGATTGGAATCTACAATCAGATACTCAGTTAGTTACGCTGTTTACTGACGGTAATGACGTTATAGACCAGCCTGGAGAGGTAATGACAGGAATTGATCTCATACTGAATTTAGAACCATTTCCTTCGGATCCTGTTCCTGATATAAAGGCTAATGGTCAGGATGGTGCACTTATTGTTAATTTAGGTGAAGGCGTTAATATAACTGCTTCACTCAACCCCTATGATATGTTAGGAGAAACATGTGACTGGTGGATTGGTGCCTTGACACCACTTGGAACTTATTGGCTTAATCCCTCAATAAATTGGGTTAAGTCTAACAGCCCCATTAGTGTTGGTCAATTTCCCTTATTCGAATTAGCGGAAAGATCAATACTTAATATGCCTTTACCAGAGGGTATCTATACTTTTTTCTCTGTTCTTGACGACACTCCTGATGGAGACTTTGGAGTCACTTGGTATGATTATGTAAATGTGATAAGCAAGCCGGCAGGGATCCAGATAGAAACCCTCCCAGATTTTGATACTATTATTCGCGAGAAAATAAATCAATTGCTGAAACAGTAAAGCAAATCTACACCACGAGCGATAAGGCAGGGTCATAATAAGGCCCTGCCTTGCTTTTGGGCATGTCCATATATTGTATCTGTATGGAGGTTGCCATGAAAAGCAGTTTTATAGGAATCTTGGCTATACTATATGCGGGTTTGGTTTTGAGGTAGTTGAATCTCCAGAATTAGTAGGGGTTGAAGACTGGAGAACAATTGTGCACAAACGCTTTACTGAATAAGACATTTGGTTTTTTTTACTTGATATATGAACAGTTACTTGTTGAAAATGACTTTTTTACAAAGGAAGAGTTTTTGCTATTTTTTGTTTTAATCCCTAAATTTGAAGGATAGGAAAATGAAAAGAGTTGCTTTTTGTTATAAGTACAGATTTTTTTTGAGTTTAATTTTATTGACTTGGATGTTGACAGTTTTAATTTTCAATAAAAATGTTGAGGCAGCTTGCACACAAGACGAATACGGCGGACAATGCGTTGAATACGTTAGGAATTATTTCGGTGGCAGTTATGAATTAATGCCAGGTCTTTGTCAATATGATCCTGATTGTGGAGCTCGCAATGCTTGGGATCATTGGGATTTAGGATTTGGAAGTGGGCAAAAACCAGCAGATAATTCCATTATGGTGATAGATCAATTCCCTAGGATACCAACAGGACATATGGCAGTAGTAATAAGTGCTATTAGTAATATTGATGGGACATATACTTTAAAAGTTCAGGAATCAAACTGGGACCTCGACGAGTTAGTTGATTGTGATGTTTCATATACTTTTTACCCAAATGATTCTGAAGCAACAAGAGAAGGTGGAGTTAATAGGTATACTATACTGGGTTTTATTTATGGAGAGAGCGGATTATTTTCCTTTAAGTACACCGATTTTTCCGACCTGTCTGATTTCACTTTAAATGGGTCTGCAGCTTCTATCGGTAATCCGGTATTCTTCAACGGACAAGATGTCCTGCGCCTTACGAATGATGATTGGCAAGCAGGTAGCGCGTTTTTGGCCCAATCCATAGATCTTACAGATGGCTCATTTACCACCTCATTCTCTTTTCAGATTAGCAATTCAGGAGGTGGAAGTGATGATGATGGAGTCGGTGCAGACGGATTGGTGTTCACCATTGCAACCCAGCCAGACGTTGTTGGTCAATACGGGGGGTCCATTGGTTACGGAGGTATCAACCCGAGTATTGGAATTGAGTTTGATACATATAATAATGGCGTTGATTATGATGGCAACCATGTTGGTATTAACCTCAACGGAAGTCTTTCTTCAGTGGCTTCAGTACCTATCACGCCGAGAATGAACGATGGTTTCATCTGGTATGTATGGATTGATTATAATGGTGCTAATAATTTGTTAGAAGTTCGGCTCTCACAAACTAATGTTCGGCCCGCAGACCCCATCCTATCTCACCCCATTGATCTGATTGCTATTTTGGGAACAAACAATATCTTCTTTGGCTTCACATCTGGTACTGGCAGAGCCTTTGGTGACCATGACATCAGGGACTGGATGTTCACGACTGATGAGCCTGTAGCCACAGAAAAAGTTCCTGTCCTGATAGTTCCGGGCATCATGGGGTCGTTTTCGTCTTGTCTGTTTAGCCCGGAATGTACAGACTATAATTGGGATCCGTTTGGGCCTATAAACATTGATCTAACAAGGAATTGGGTATTAGACCCTATTGATTTTATAGGTTACGATCCCACCTATGAAAGCTTGCTTCAAGCGTTCAGGGATGCAGGTTACGTGGACGGTGTAACACTATTTCCTGTCCCCTATGACTGGCGCAATAGAAATCAGGATACAGCAACAGAATTTCTCGAAGCGGCAATTGAATCCGCCAAGCAGGCATCAGGTCATACCGAAGTTGACATTGTGGCGCATAGCATGGGCGGATTAGTGACACGTTGGTACATTGAAGGTATGGACAGGTCTGACATCCGCAAGTTCGTAATGTTAGGGACTCCCAACCATGGATCAGCCAAGGCATATTTCCCCTGGGAAGGTGGTAATTTTTCTGTTTACAGCTACTTGGAAAGAGCGTGGTTTATTGAACCTATGATTGAGGATATGAAGGTGGGTTATGAGTACGAAGAACTATCTGATCGTGAATTCGTGCAGGAAATGATTCCTTCAGTACGTCAACTTCTACCCGTCTATAATTATATCTACAACTTAGACACCGCATCATGGATAACTGTCGATAACATGATCTGGCAAAATGATTTGATACCATACTTAAACTATAACATATTAGTAAGCAACCTGGAGATTAACGATATTGCAATCGGAGCCGGCACTGGACAGAAAACCCTGTGGGCAATTGCAGTTCACAACTCAACAGGGCCTGACTGGGTTGATGGTATACCGCATTATCTCCCGCCTAATGAGGCTTCAGGTGAGTATAAAACTTTCGGAGATAACACTGTCTTAACAGGTAGTGCCAAATTGGGAAATATTAATTATTTGGAGGCGGAAGGCGAGCATGGTGATCTTCCACACATCGGTAGAAATAAAGTCGTCGATTTTATCTCAGACCAGCAAATACAAGCTGTTGAGGCCACAGAGGAATCTGTCGGTCTTATAGAACAGAAGGATACATTCTCTATGGAGAGCCTGCTGTTTATTGGTACGAGAAGCAATGTTTTGATGGGACTTACCAGCAAAGAAGGTTACCGGGTCGGTCGTTTTGCAAATATGGCAGGGAAGGTGGCGGAAATAGAAAATTATTATTATCGCGGTAATGAGCAAAGGACTCCAGCCCTCGGTATCTATAACCCATCCGCAGGCGAGTATGTTTTAAGCATTACTACAAAAGAGCCTATGGTGGAATATGAAATCTATATATCCCAATCGGATAAGAAAAAAGGAAAGAAACAAAAAACAAAATTACGAGGAATTCTAAGGCAGAATGAAATCAATAAGCATGTTATAAAAATAAATGAGAAATTAGAAGCGTTTTAACGGCATTGAATACTGACAAAATTGAAACAATCGTATTTTGTCGCAGACCATACCAGGCAATTCTCTATTAGGCACTTACACCTATCACGGTTATGTTGGACAAGCTGGCGCGTTATTTCTGAATGCGATTTTAATTTTGAAGCAACAGACGCTACCCCAACAGTAGGGATTAAAAGCTGGGAGACCACGGTTGACCAAGGATTTACTGAAGTATAACTTATTTTTCACAATAATTATGTATTTTATTTCCATTTACGCAAAATAAATTTATACAACTATATGATATTTATAAATTAATTGTTAGCTCGTTAATTTGGAATGATTATTGCTATAGCTATAATTTAATATTATGTTAATAATGGATTATCCGATTAGACTTCTTAGTTTATTCTTTTTTGATGCATTAACTATGTAAATTTAACACACTGGAGCAATATATGGCGTTACGAAGAAAACTACTGCTAAATTTTTTTAAATTTTCTGATATAATTATATTATTAGTTAGTCTCCTGTTAGCTTGGTTTGTTACAAGAACCGGACAAGACCCTAATTTAGCAACATTACTAATGTTACATGTTGAATTATTACATGTAATCTTTGTATTATTAATTGTGTTTTTATGGGAGTTAATTTTCCATGGTTTGCAACTTTACGGGTCTCGAAGACTGGAAAGTAGAATACGGGAATGGAAAGATATAATTAAAGCCACAACTTTAGGAACTGCCGCTATTTCGATACTTGGCCAACTATTTAACATTAATATTACTGGTTATTTCATTTCAATTTTCTGGCTTTCAAGCACCATTTTGACAGTATTTTCCAGAAGTTTCTTGCGATTCTTTCTAAAAAAGCTGCGACGTTATGGAAGAAACCTGCGTTTTGTCCTTATTATTGGGACAAACAAGCGGGCTTATGAGTTTGCATGCAGGATAGAAAAAAATCAGGAATTGGGATACCGCATCGTTGGATACGTTGATGATAAAATTTATTTCCCAAATAGAGAAGTAAAACTCTTGGGTAATTTAAGTAATTTTTCAGCTATTTTAAATAGTCAAGTTGTTGATGAGGTAATTATTGCTTTACCAGTTAAATCTCACTACGAAAAAATCCAACACATCATTGAAAAAGCAGAAGAACAAGGTATTATAATACGCTATCTTACCGAGATTTTTAATACAAAGCTAACAAAATTAAGAATTTCAACGTTTGCCGGTTTTCCATTATTAACTTCTGTTACAAAGATAGATAGTTATTGGCAGTATTTTGTAAAAAGAACAATGGATTTGGTGGTAGGTTTTATATTAATTATTTTGACTTGTCCTTTTATGATAGCAGCAGTTATCGTTATTAAAGTTACTTCTAAAGCGCCAGTACTTTTTATTCAAAAGCGAGTCGGATATAATAAAAGAATTTTTAGTTTATATAAATTTCGTACCATGAGAGTAGGTGCGGAAAAAGAGCAAGAAAAATTTCAAAAATTAAATGAAATGGATGGACCGGTATTTAAAATTCGAAATGATCCAAGGGTTACTAAAATCGGGTATTGGCTTAGGAAGACAAGTATTGATGAACTTCCTCAGTTGTTTAATGTCATAAAGGGCGATATGAGTTTAGTGGGTCCTAGACCGCTTCCTGTCCGTGATTATAATGGTTTTGATAAAGAT
>JBDRNO010000131.1:0-19179 GCA_043811005.1 Bacteroidota bacterium
GTAAGTCATTGAATAGTTTCATGATAATTTTGTATTTTTGTTTTACGGTATAAAGGTAAAACATAAATTATCAAAGTGCAACATAACTTACTAACAATCAATTGTTTATAATTTATAGACGGACACTAATTATACTAATAATACGAATAGCGACAAATTAGTTGGCAATGAACATTAGCATTATTAGTATTCATTCGTATATTGGCATCGGGTATAATTATCAACTAATAAACCAATAAACAAATTGAACCTATACTCAAAAAAACAACGCTGGAAGCTGCTTCTTATAATTGCTGCGGTAATTATAGGGGTATCATCGCTATGGTACACCAATCAGCTTGTTAAGAAGCTGTCTGTTGAAGAACGCAAGAAAGTTGAGCTATGGGCGGAAGCTACCAGGCAGCTAGCTAACTCAGAACAATCAACAGACCTCACCTTTATTTTAAAAGTGATAATTGACAACAAAACCGTTCCGGTAATTCTCGCTGATAAAAACGATAACATTATTTCCTTTGTTAACATAGACTCAACCAAAGCGTTTGTTTACCCAGACTCAACAAACCAATTGGATACAAATTACTTGAAACACCAGCTCGATATTATGCGTTCTCAACATGAACCTATTGAAGTAACTATATACGAAGACTACAAACAATACATTTACCATAAAAATTCAACACTATTAACACAGTTAAAATATTTTCCATATATCCAGCTTGGTGTGATCTCCCTTTTTATTTTAGTTGCTTATTTTGCATTCAGCTATTCCAGGAAAGCCGAACAAAACCAGGTTTGGGTGGGGATGTCTAAGGAGACCGCCCATCAATTAGGTACTCCACTCTCTTCAATCCTCGCCTGGGTAGAAATGTTAAAATCCAAAGGAATAGAAGAGACAACAACAAATGAAATTGAAAAGGATATAAAACGGTTGGAAATCATTACCGAACGTTTCTCAAAGATCGGCTCTGTGCCAAAACTAAAAAACGAAAATTTGATCAAAGTACTGAATGAATCGGTTAATTATATTAAATCACGTGTTTCTGAAAAAGTGATCTTTACAATACGGTTGTCGGGCAAGGAAGTTTCTCCTTCGGATGAAATATTGGCGCCACTAAACAACCCTCTGTTCCAGTGGGTTATTGAAAATTTATGCAAAAATGCCGTTGATGCTGTAACCGGAGCCGGTTCTATTGATATTGATGTGTCAGACCAAACACAATTCGTATATATTGATATTAACGATACGGGAAAAGGGCTTCCAAAATCAAAACACAAGATCATCTTCCAACCCGGCTATACCACCAAGCAACGAAGCTGGGGATTGGGATTATCGCTGAGTAAAAGAATAATCGAAAATTACCACAATGGCAAGATCTTCGTTAAACGCTCCGAACCCGGAAAAGGAACTACTTTTAGGATCGTGTTGAAGAAGTAAAATTGAGGTACACAATGTAAATTTATAATGATTTTTAATTTTACAAACTAAATAATGAATTGAAAATTACTTAATGAAACGGTGAGTGGGAGAGAGGGAGAATCGGTGTGCCTGAGCAACGAAGTTCCGCAAAAAGCGGGACAGAGGTATATTTCTCCGTGTCTCCGTTTCCCCCCCTCCCCGTTTCTGTTTTTATTATTTCATAGACTAATAAATAATCAACAAAATGTTGTCATTTTGGCAACCTAAGTGCATAAATTGCCCGGAATATACATCCATATCCCCTTTTGTAAGCAAACCTGCTATTACTGCAATTTTCATTTTTCAACCTCATTAAAGTATAAAGAGTCATTTCTTAAAGCCCTCTTTAAAGAGATCAAGCTGCGAAAAGATTACTTAAATAATGAGCCAGTCAAAACAGTATATTTTGGTGGCGGAACACCTTCCATTATCTCCGGACAAGAAATTCAATATATCTTTGATGAACTATCTAAGTATCATTCTATTGATCCAAATGCTGAAATAACCCTTGAAGCCAACCCTGATGACCTGATTAGTGCAGAGAAACAATTACTCAAATCACTGCAAAATACCCCCGTAAACAGGTTAAGCATAGGTGTACAATCTTTCTTTGATGAAGACCTGAGATTTATGAACCGGGCACACTCTGCCGGGGAAGCATTGAATTCAGTTAAAGCAAGTCAGGATGCCGGCTTTGGAAACATTAACATTGACCTGTTATTTGCCATTCAGACCATGACAAATGAAAAATGGGAGAGGAACTTAGATATTGCTTGCTCATTGGATATCCAGCATATGTCGGCTTATTGTCTAATGATTGAACCCAAAACAGTATTTTCAGCATTCATCAAAAAAGGTAAAATTGAAGATATTGATGAGCAAAAAGAAGTGACGCATTTTGAGCTTTTAATGAAAAAAATGAGATCCAATAAATTTATTCACTACGAGATCTGCAATTTTTGCAAACAAGGGTTTGCCTCAAAACATAATATCATTTACTGGTCTAATGAGAAATATTTGGGACTGGGTCCTTCGGCACATTCCTTTAATGGTGAAACAAGGCAATGGAATGTTAGCAATAATAACAAATACATCAGGTCTGTTGAAACCGGGGATCCGTTTTATGAAATGGAACATCTCTCAGAAAACACCCGATACAATGAATACATTTTAACTTCATTGAGAATGTCACAGGGCGCTGATCTGAACTATATTAAATCCCGTTTCGGGCAGGATGTTCTAACTTACACCATTAATGAAGCAAAAAATTATATAAACTCCGGGATGATCAAAAATTTAAAAAATAAATTAGTTTTATCAGATAAAGGGAAATTATTTGCTGATAAGATAGCTGCTGAATTATTTTTAGTGTGAATGCTTAATTCTTGAATAGTAAATTTTCTTTTATAACTTTGTAAACTTGGTAAAAAAATGCCACGAAAGCACTAAAACACTAAATCCCACAAAAATGTTATTATAATGACTTTAAAAATAGATAATACAGACCTGAAAATATTAAAGCTCCTGCAGGAAAATGGGAGGATCACCAACATTCAACTATCCGATGAAATAGGATTGTCTACTGCTCCCACCCTGGAGAGGGTTAAAAAAATGGAAAATGCAAATATTATTGAAAGTTACCATGCCTCTGTAAATGAAGCGGCATTGGGATTGGGAATGAAAGCATTCATCATGGTTTCATTAGCACGGCAGGTTGACAATGTTGCAAGTAGGTTTATTGAGCAAATAAATGATATTGACGAAATTACCGAATGTTACAAGGTAACGGGAAATTGTGATTATATCCTAAAAGTCATCATAAAGGATATTCCGGCATTCGAGATGCTGATTGTCGAAAAACTAAGCAAAATCTCAGAGATCGGTCAGATGCAAACAACGGTCATTCTATCTGAACCGAAGAACAGAAAGGTTTTGCCGGTTTAATAATGAAGAATATAATTTCAAAAATTGATTGAAAAAAATATTTAGGAATGTAGAGACGAGACCGGGTCTCGTCTTTACTTCCCAACAAAAAAAAATCTGTATTAATAAATTTTTCCCAATCTCTATGACTCCCGATAATTATCGGGACGGGAGGCAAAAATTTAAAATATAAAGGATTAAAATATAAATAATTAACACCAGGAACCAGACACAAAAACACCAGACACAAAGACACCAGACACATATTCATAATACATTGAAGTTCCGGTACTAATCAAATTAACAATTATAAAAAATGTTTACAGGCATAGTAGAAGAAGCAGGCACTATTGTAGCGCTTGAAAAAGAGAGGAGCAACTTGCTCATCTCAATTAAATCATCCTTTATTAATGAACTAAAGGTTGACCAGAGTATATCCCACGATGGCATTTGCCTGACAGTAGTGGATATTAAAGAAGATCACTATTCTGTCACTGCAATAAAAGAAACCCTTGACAGGACAAACCTGGGATATAAAAAAGTCGGTGATAAAATAAACCTTGAAAGATGTGTAAAAATTAATGACCGGTTAGACGGGCATATCGTGCAGGGTCATATTGACCAGACTGCAATTTGCAAATCAGTTGAAGAACTTAATGGCAGTTGGATGTTCTATTTTAATTACGATACTTCTAATAAAAATATTACAGTTGAAAAGGGCTCTATTTCCGTGAATGGCGTCAGCTTAACCGTTGTTGATTCGGAACCCGGAATGTTTTCTGTTGCCATTATCCCTTATACATTTGAAGCAACTAATTTCTGTGAGATAAAAGCAGGAACTGTGATAAACATTGAGTTTGATATTATCGGGAAATATATTGCGAAACTTTTACAGGAACATCAGGTTATATAATTAAGTGTAAAATTTATTATCTTTTTGCATTTAATAATCAGGTTCTGGGTTCTTGGAACTGGGTTCTGGGTTGTTGGTTTTATACTCAGATTCCGTAACCAATACATACCACCCAGTACCCAGCAACATTATCTTGTTTATCCTAAACTCAATTTTATATAACTTCTATTTTAATGAATTTACAAAGTTCTGTTCTTATCTTATAATCGTGACAAATCCATGCCTCGTTGGCCCGTCAGAAAAGGAAAGCGAGTAAAAGTAAGTTCCGTATTCTAATGTCTTTCCCCACCATCCGGTACCTTCCCAATCGTTCCTGTAGTCCTCGTCCTCAAATATCTTTATCCCCCAGCGATTATAGACTTTAAGGTGGGCATTGCCATACAACAACAACTCATTAACAAAAAAAACATCATTTATACCATCTCCGTTTGGAGTAAATACATTAGGCATATTGCGAACGGGTATCTCAAACTCTATCCAGTTGGATTCGGATATTAATGAACTGTTATTATCCCTTGTCTCTATCTTTAACCGGTAAATATTTGCCAAAAGGGATTTTGTATAAGTATAGGATGTACTTGTGGTTGTTACTATCTCCTTCCATGCACCATAAGCAACACTTTCCATTATATGGTATTGGGAGCTGCTCCAACCCCAGTATGGTGTCCAGGATATTTGAATATGAGCGGTATCCGGCTGTGCGGGGTTCTCAATCAATAATATGCTCTGAATAGAATCAGATAAGGTATCTAACTGAACAACCTTCAAAAAAAGTTTCACTGCATAGTTATATACATTTGCCGACACATCAACACCCGCATCATTAAAGACAGTATCTTCAATTATATATTTAGTTCCAATAAAATTATAAAGACCTGCGGGGGAACCGCTTCTGAAGACATCATACCTTACGAAAAAGGTATCGGGAAAATTTTCCGTATACGTTTGCCATGTAATTTCAATATTATCATTATTGACAACACTAACATTTTTCAGGTCAACATAAGCCGCCGGACAATCCCTGTACCTGACCTCGAGCGTATCGTTCAGAGGAAGATCACATGCGCTCAGTACGGGATTTCCGTCAGTGCCAACACTGCTGTAGATATAATAAGAGCCATTTAAAGGAATTGCAAAAGTTCCGTAAAGATGAAGCACCACTGTATCGGTCAAGCCACCTGAACAATCAAAAAGAGTTGCACTATTTATAGGAATAGTATCCCCTAATGGATTTACCAGAATGAAATCCGAACCGTCATCCGCAACCGATTCGCATTGAATGGGATTATCAAAAAACACTTTAATAAGAGTATCCGAACATAAAGCTGAAATCGCAGGATGAGTACCTGTTGGTGTTGTAGTATCACAGGTAAAATTGAGTGTGTCGGCAATACATCCGCCACTATCGCTTATAACTACCTGCATATCATTCTTAATTGAACCGATAAGAACTCCATTACTATTATATTCCTCTATCAAAACACACATAACAGAAATTATTGTATCAGTAGGGGTAAATGATATAATACCGTTTTCAAAGTCCATGTTCAGAGGGGGTGATAATATATCAAACGGAGTAGTATAATTATATGGAGAAACATATATCAAAGTATCCCCATTATAATTGGGTATTGATAAAGAACCTTGGGCAGGAGATAAAAAATAAACAATCGAATCACCGTCAGTTTCAATAGCCCCCTGGTCAAAGAAAAACTGCCTGCCAACGCAAAATATAGCTATGGGGGGTTTCTCAAAGGTTGGCGAATTATTACCTGGTGCATCAATATTATTGAGAAGTGCACTTACATAAGTTGTCTGGCTTAATGGATCAACTAAAGCATAACTTATATTTCTTAAACCCTGGGTTTCGTGACTGATGACCCAATCACTGCAAACCTGTGGAAGGATTATTGTATCCTGATACACAAACTCCTCTACGGCATAACCCGGCAGGAGATTGTCACAAGTATCAATGCCCAAACACGGCAGCTCTATAAAGTTTCCTTCTCCGGGATTACCAGATAAGTCACCTGTTATCAAAAAAAGATTTGCAGTACCACTTGCAGAACAGGATACAGATTCATAATTTATTTCAATAAAAGGTTGTTGCACACCCTGTAATGTACCGCAATCGCGGTAGATACGCACTGTTATAATGTATTGAAAAGTATCTATACCATCATAAGTGATGTTAACCGCTGCAATATGAGTAGCCAATAGTTTATTGGGAAATAAACCTGAAATAAAAAATAAAACCTGGAAAATGTAAATAAATTTCTTCATTATGCTATTTCCTTGAAAGCTTTGTTTTTTTAGCAAACTTTTTACAAATATCTTATAAACTACTATTAATCAAAAGGTCATTAGTCATTTCGCTTCGCTTTCATTGGTTATTGTATGATTAACCAATGACCTAATAACAAATGACTTAATGACCATCCTGACAAGCTTTTCGGGACACTTCGTTTGTAACCTTGTGCTACGATTAGGAATAACACAGGGTAAATATACGCAAAATTAGCAACAATGTTTCAAATAGTAAGTATCTGAATCTTCCCGGCAAAAATAGTAACGAGAAATAATAGTCAACGTGAAAGTAAAAAAATAATTTAATTCACCTTAATTCCTTCTTTCGCAATCATCTATAAAATATGTAATTTTGCGGGAAATTCAAGAGCATAAATTTGCAACTTGATAAAAAAAATTACATAGAATTAAGTTAAGTATAAATAAGTTAATGTAACTTGGAACTGGCCTTCGCCTGCCAAAGCAGGCTACGGCCTGCGAAGGCTTGGTGGTCTGTGCTGGTTGCGGAGTATGAGGATAAAACAAACAACCCAGAACCCAGAGCCCAGGACCTGATTATTAAATGTAAAAACCACAAAATACCGGTATATCAGGTTAAAATATTGAAACAGACAATAAAATATGAAGCACATCCGAAACTTCTGTATCATCGCTCACATTGACCATGGCAAAAGCACGCTGGCAGACAGGTTGCTGGAATACACCAATACTATTTCGGGAAAAGAACTTCAGGAGCAAACACTCGATGATATGGAACTTGAGCGCGAAAGGGGTATTACCATCAAAAGTCATGCTATACAGATGGAACATGAACACAATGGCGAAAAATACTTCCTGAACCTGATAGACACCCCCGGTCATGTTGATTTTTCTTACGAGGTTTCCCGCTCCATAGCAGCATGTGAAGGGGCATTGCTCGTAGTTGATGCTGCCCAGGGCATACAGGCACAAACCATATCCAATCTTTACCTCGCACTGGAAAATGACCTTGAGGTAATTCCAGTTCTCAATAAGATGGACCTTGATATGGCTATGCCAGAAGAAGTCAAGGACCAGATCGTTGACCTGATGGGATGTGACAGAAGTGATATAATTCCAGTTAGCGCTAAAACGGGCATGGGTATAGACGACATCCTGGAAGCAATAATCAACCGCATTTCTCAACCTCCAGGCAGCCCGTATGAGCCCTTGCAAGCGTTAATATTTGATTCTGTCTTTAATCCTTACCGCGGCATATTGGCATACTTTAAGGTTATTAACGGGGAAATAAGAAAAGGCGACAAAGTGAAATTCGTTGCGACCGGCAAAGAATACGAGGCGGATGAAGTTGGTGTGCTTAAGCTAGGACTGGAGAAAAAAGATGTAATTAAAACAGGTGATGTAGGATATATCATTTCCGGGATAAAAAAAGCAAAAGAGGTTAAGGTTGGTGATACTATCACCCATACTGACAATCCGTGCAAGGAAGCCATCAGGGGATTTGAAAATGTGAAACCCATGGTCTTTGCGGGTATCTATCCCGTTGATCCGGATGACTATGCCAGGCTGCGTGAAGCCATGGAAAGGCTTCAGCTTAATGATGCTTCACTGACCTTTGAGCCGGAATCTTCTGCAGCCCTCGGTTTTGGATTCAGATGCGGATTTCTCGGTTTACTGCACATGGAAATAATCCAGGAACGCCTCGAAAGAGAATTTGACATGATGGTGATCACGACCGTTCCAAACGTCTCATACTTAGCTTTTACTAATAAAGGCGAAAAAATAGAAGTGAACAATCCTTCTGATCTGCCTGACGGTAGCAGGCTCGACTATGTCCAGGAACCCTATATCTCTGCCAAAGTAATTACCAAAACAGGCTTTACCGGTGCCATCATGTCTCTTTGCATAGATAAGAGGGGGGAACTGAAAAACCAGGTATATCTTACCACTGACCGCCTTGAGCTTACCTTTGAAATGCCCCTTTCCGAAATAATTTTCGATTTCTACGATAAGCTGAAGTCTATTTCAAAAGGTTATGCATCTTTTGATTATCATCCATCAGCTGACGGATATAAGGTTTCAAAGCTGGTAAAATTGGATATCCTGCTAAACGGTGACCAGGTGGACGCTCTCTCAGCGCTCATTCACAAAGACAATGCTTATGTATTTGGAAGGAAAATCTGCCAAAAGCTGAAAGAATTGATACCAAGGCAGCAATTTGATATCGCCATCCAGTCTGCAATCGGCTCAAAAATTATTTCCAGGGAAACGGTTAAAGCAGTGAGAAAAGATGTAACTGCCAAATGCTATGGAGGCGATATAACCCGAAAAAGAAAACTCCTTGAAAAGCAAAAAAAAGGAAAGAAAAAAATGCGGCTGGTGGGTAACGTAGAAGTGCCCCAGAAAGCGTTCCTGGCAGTGCTTAAACTGGATTAAGTTATAAAAAAACTAAAAAATAGCCCCGAAGGGGTGGCATCATTATAACTCATGGCGAAAGCCATGAGATATTAACCCCAAGAATAAGCTCCGAAGGAGCGACATCATCATAACTCATGGCGTAAGCCATGAGATTATAGCCCCAAGAATAAGCTCCGAAGGAGCGACATCAACATAACTCATGGCGTAAGCCATGAGATTATAGCCCCAAGAATAAGCTCCGAAGGAGCGACATCATCATAAACTCATGGCGTAAGCAATGAGATTATAAACAGAAACTAAACTCTAAACCCAAAACACAAAATGTCAGGACACAGTAAATGGTCAACCATAAAGCACAAAAAAGGTGCTACGGACGCTAAACGTTCCAAAGCATTTTCAAAAGTTTTAAAAGATATAACAGTAGCAGTCAGGGAAGGAGGCGCTGACCGGGATGGAAACCCACGCCTGCGAGTTGCTATTGCTAATGCAAAGGGTGTAAATATGCCAAAGGATAATATTGAAAGGGCGATAAAAAAGGCATCCGATAGAAATTCGGCAAACTTAACCGCAACTACTTATGAAGGTTATGCACCCGGCGGTATTGCGATATTTATCGAATGCCTCACCGACAATGTCAACAGGACTATCAGCAATATACGTGCTATTTTTACAAAAGGTGGCGGCAATTTGGGAACTAATGGCTCATTAGAGTTTTTATTTGATAAAAAAGGTATTTTCACTATTCCCACCCGCCTGATTGATGGAGGTGGACAGGCAGACGATCCCGGTAATGAGAAGACAAGATTGAGTGAAGATGACTTTTACCTGGAAGTTATTGACGGTGGTGCCGAGGATGTCGTGAAAGAAGATGACATTTATATTATTTACACATCTTTTGAGGATTTTGGAAATATGCAGAGAAAACTGGAAGAACTGGGTGTGGAAGCAGAAAATGCCGAACTGCAAAGAATCCCCAAAACCACGAAAACACTCGATATTCAATCAGCACAAAAAGTGCTGAAGCTCATTGAGGCATTTGATGATGACGATGACGTGCAAAATGTTTTCCACAACCTTGAGATGACAGATGAGCTGATGGCGGAGATTGGGTAACTAGTGGAATGGAAATTGGAGATTGGAAATTGGTGTTGGATAGTTGACCCCGATACGCTCATACTTCGCTACGGGGCAGGGATTGGAAAATAGTGTTAGAAAATTGAGAATGTGGTGAAGAATTTTCCTTGGTTGGATCTGGTGGCTCGGGAACCATATTTCTTACATCATGTTACCTGAAATGTATCTTTTGCCAGAATTGATGAGATTTATTTCTGAAGAGATCTCAAAAAATACTTATATCAACATCATGGATCAGTACCGCCCGTGCTACCAGGCATCAGATAAAAAAGAAATCAACAGGAGGTTAACCTCAGAAGAATACATAGAGGCAATAGAGATCGCACAAAATCTGGGTTTGCACCGGCTTGATTCACTTGTTGTGCGCTAACAGACCTCACAGGTTTCAGAAACCTTTGATGTCTGTTTTACTTATTCTCTTCCAACCATTTCCACAACGGTATAAATTGAATCTCTCCTTTCTTTCCAAACCATTCCATTTTATCAAATCCGAATTTCTCTTTTGTGATAATCTTTAAATTATTACATTTCAATTCTTCCTTTGCCTGCAATAATGCACGCATTTCTCGATTTAAAACTTCTTCATTCTCAATTTGATAACATACCTGAATTAATTCCTTAACTTTTAATTCATCTTTTATTACAAAATCCACTTCATAGCCCAACCGGGATTTCCAGTAAAAAACATCTTTATTTTCCCTTAATAAATTCATAGCTATAAAATTTTCAAATAACCTCCCTAAATTTTCTGAATGTTTTATTGAAATAAAGTTTATAAAAGCATTATCAATGAAATAAACTTTCCGGGGATGTTTCAGAATATCTTTAACCTTATAGGAAAAAACAGGTAAAGAATATAAAAAATAAGCGTTTTCAGCATAACCAACATAAGACTGCAATGTTGGAATGGTGGTCTTGAAGTTTAAGCTTTTTAAATTATTGAATAGTTTGTTAAAGGTATATCCAGTAGTATTGAGTAATAATTTCAACAATGCCCTTAAAACCTCTTCATTTTTTATCCCGAATCTTTGAGCAATATCACGTCTGACAACTGTATTATAATATCCATGTATAATTTGATGGTAATATTGCTTTTCGGAGAGAACAATTTCCGGCATGCTCCCATTTAACATAATTTCATTGAAATATTTAGAAAATTTTACATTTTCATTATCACTGTATGGTATTGCTTCAAAGTCTATGGAAATCCCTTTAAAATTTAAAAACTCCCTGAATGATAAAGGGAAAAGCTGATATTCAATAAACCTTCCTCTGAGTTCAGTGGGAATTTCATACGAAGAAACTTTTGATGTAGATCCCGCAATGAATATTCGCATTTGTGGATTACTGTCATATACCCTCCTTAGCCATTTACTCCAATTTGGAATATTCTGAATTTCATCTAAAAATAAATATTTTGGGAACTCATCATAAATTTCATTTATAGTTGGCAGTAAAGAAGTGAGAAATTCAGTTTTCAGTGGTATCCTTTCATCTTCAAAATTCAAGTAAACTACTTCAGTTTTTGTTAAGTCAGACAACAATTCTTCTATCAAACTGTACATTAAAAAGGTCTTACCCACCCTTCTGAAGCCTGTAATAACAAAAATCTTATGAGGCAATCCCTGAATATTATCAAATAAAGTAATCTGCCTTTTTATAATTTCAGGTAATTTTGCTTCTTTCCAATCATATAATAATCGTTTAATTATATCTTTCATTTTACAAATTTACGTATATTTATTATATCAACTATCACAAAAATACGTATTTTTATTATTAATAACAATAATAAATTTATATTTTTTTCCATATATTTGCATCAAAAAAAACAGTTATGAGTAAAGAAAAATTCGACCTCCTCGCCCAAAAGACCTCGGAAGCCCAATTGGGCGGTGGCGAAAAACGCATAGAATCCCAGCACAAGAAGGGCAAGCTGACCGCAAGGGAAAGAATACACTTTTTGCTGGATGAGGGCTCATTTGAAGAAATAGGCATGTTTGTAACCCATCGCTCAACTGATTTCGGGCTCGACAAGCAAAAATTTCTCGGTGACGGTGTTACTACCGGCTTTGGAACAATAAACGGACGCACCGTATATGTCTTCTCACAGGATTTCACCATTTTTGGCGGTTCATTGGCAGAAGCACATGCCAGGAAAATTTGCAGGATCATGGACCTTGCCATGAAGAATGGTGTACCTGTAATAGGTCTTAATGATTCGGGCGGAGCTCGCATTCAGGAAGGTGTAATCTCATTAGGCGCGTATGCAGACATATTTTACAGAAACACCCTGGCTTCGGGTGTTATCCCACAAATATCCGCTATAATGGGACCCTGCGCGGGAGGAGCTGTTTATTCACCTGCTATCACAGACTTTATCCTTATGGTTGAGAACACTTCCTATATGTTCGTTACCGGACCTAATGTAGTAAAGACCGTTACACATGAAGAAGTATCATCCGAAGATTTGGGCGGTGCCTCCGCTCATTCCGTAAAATCAGGTGTTACCCATTTTTCTTCTGAAAATGAAATTGAATGCATTGAAACCATTAAAAAATTATTATCCTTCATCCCCCAAAATTGTGAAGATGAACCCCTGTCAATCCCATATCAAAGCAGTGGTGATGAAACAAAACCTGAACTAAATAATATCGTTCCCGACAACCCCAACCAACCCTATGATATTAAAGATGTGATTAATAGTGTTATTGATCCCGGAGAACCGGGATTTTTAGAAGTTCACAAAGACTTTGCAGAGAACATTGTCGTTGGATTTGCCCGCTTGGCGGGCAAGAGCATTGGCATTGTCGCCAACCAGCCCTCACATCTCGCTGGTGTGCTGGATATCAACTCATCTAAAAAAGGAGCCCGTTTCGTGCGGTTCTGTGATTCGTTTAATATTCCTTTACTGGTCTTTGAAGATGTTCCCGGCTTCCTGCCCGGAACCGACCAGGAGTGGAATGGTATTATTGTTAACGGTGCAAAACTGCTCTATGCTTTTTGTGAAGCCACCGTTCCCCGCATAACGGTCATTACACGTAAAGCTTATGGAGGCGCTTATGATGTGATGAACTCCAAACATATTGGCGCTGACATGAACTACGCATGGCCTTCAGCCGAAATAGCCGTGATGGGAGCCAAAGGAGCCGCTGAGATAATCTTTAAAAAAGAGATAGCTGAAGCAAAAGATCCCAAGGTAAAACACGAGGAAAAAGAAAAAGAATATGAGGCAATATTCGCCAACCCTTACCGGGCTGCTGCCAAGGGTTATATTGACGAGGTGATAAAACCGGAACAGACACGAAAAAAATTAATCATCGCTTTTAGAATGCTTGAGAATAAAGCAGATAAACTGCCTAAGAAAAAACACGGGAATATACCGCTGTAGATAGCAAAATAGAAAATAGATTTACTAAATCTTTGAGATTTAGTAAATCTTACAACATTGTGTTGTCAGGTGTTTCCACCTGGCAAAAGAGCCCCAACCTTACCAAAAACCTGACAAAAAATAAATATTGAAAAGTAAACTCATTATGTTGGAAAAATATAGGAGAAATATACTATTGCAACTTCATTTAGTGGTCGGCTGGCATTACCAATAAGACTGGCAGAAGGAATAGTGTTCTTCACATTCCTGCTCTTTTTTGAATTCTGCCTCGTATACCTTGACCCGTATCTGGAAACTTTAACAGAAGGAGAACCTGCGTGTAAACTAACTATAAACGCTGCCGTAGCAGCCCTGATATTCCCGTTACACGGTTTCTTTGAAGAGAGGCTGAAAAGGAGGATTTATAAAACAAAAAGAAAACATGAATATAGAACATCGTAAAACCGGCAAACCGATTAACCGGTAACCGACAACTGAAACCTGATAAACAGGGAAACTGGTCAATAAATAACAACCTTCCTTACACTTACTCCAAAACTATCAATCACCTTAAATAAATAAATTCCCTTTGAGTATTGTTGGATATTCATCTCTCTCGTAATTGTTCCCTTTGCTCTTTTTATCCTCTCATTAAAAATCAACTGTCCTGTAAAATTTGTTAGCTTTAATTCCAAATCCTGAACTTTCTCTGTTGTAATTACAATCAAAAAATTCCCTGTGTTAGGATTAGGATGCAACATTATTTGAGTTGATTGAAAGTTGGCTTCGCTTATTCCTGTTGGAATAACATAAATTGTATCAGAACTTGACACACAGCCCAAACTGTCAGTAACCTGCACCCAGTAGTATGTGGTATCTGCAGCGGTATACGTTGAATCTGTTGCACCGGGGATCAAAGTGCTATCCATATACCATTGGTAGTCAGTAAAACCTGGGTCGGTCCAAACATCAGATCCTGAACTATAAATATTGGGTTTAAAATTCTCTATACAAATAATGATAGTGGGTTCAGAAGTAAAATAACAGCCGGAACCATTATCAACGGTAACAGAATAGCTGCCAGCTTGTGTTGCAATATAAGTTTGGTTAGTTGCTCCTGAAACATGCACTCCGTTTAAGTTCCATTGATAGCTTGATGCCGGGTTGGAAGTAAGGGTATCCCAGTTCCGTGTTATCGTGGGTAATGTTGTATCGGTATTTTTCCTGTAGTACAAGCCCATCATTATGAAATTACAGCAATCCCATGGAGCTTGAATGACAAAAGTAGATGTTGTTTGTGTACTTAAGACACCCGTGATTCTTTCTTCATAATCCCAAAAATCCTCCTGTACACCTTGATAATTCCCATTATTCATCATAATTTTGTTAGGTACTAAGGGAAAATTTATGTTTTCAAGATCTGAAATGATCATAAATGCAGTGGCAATGGTATCAATGCCCGGAGGATTAATATCTGTAATGGTTTGAGTAACAGTATTGTAATTTACCAAAACATATCCATCGTTCATTAACAATGTGCCTGTATATGAAGCAGCAGAATCAGAATAAATAATAAACAATGTAGCCCCATTTACGTCATTTGTAGAATCGGATACTATTGTATCTGTTGGCAAACCACTTATCCGGTAAGATCCATTACCGGAGATAATACTTGTAACATCTGCCCTGAAAGCGCTTGCACCTCCTCCCCAGCATCTTTCAACACCACCTGTACCTATCAATGTACCATGGAATGTCACAATAGCGCTATCCGGGTTTTGAACGGTTACACTATCAGTAATCCCCGGACCTGTAAAGTCCCACCAGATAAATGCCTTTTCAATTGTAGCTGTTAAAGGAATGCCACTAATGACAAGCGCTGCCGGCTGGTCAACTCCAAATAAAGTGTCTCCATTTTCATCTAACATTCCGGCTGCTGCCATTTTTTTCCCCAACCGGACACTTGATTCAATATAACTTAATCCACATTCCGTTTTATTATATCTATTAGTAAGACCTTGAGAAAAACCAGTAATTGTGATAAAAAAACACATAGATAAAGAAACAGCAACTTTTTTCATAATTTTAATCTCTTTCTATAATGAAGGAAATTAATTGCAATTATACAAAATTATTGTCACTTTTGTTATTTAAATTAATTTGCAAAGTTATGTTCTTACAAATGAATAAAAAATTCACAAGCAGTTTTTTTTATCTGTTAATTGTTTTTTTCTGCAGTGCGTCTTACTATGAGGCAAAGGGGCAATGTGCCCCATGCGATCCAACTGTTACCACTGTTAACGTTGATCTTTCAGCCCAACCTGACACTATCTGGTCAATTGATGATATAGGGAGAAATGACTACTGCTGTGGAGCTGCCGGTTCTGTAAGATGCATTCGCTTTAATATTACAATCCATCCTTTAACTGAACAGATAGCTTTTGATGTCCTAAATCCTGCACCTCCCGGAGGCGCATTTTACCAAATTGATTGTGGCGCCCCCCATTCTCTTGCGGATTCGGTTTGTGTTACCGGTATAGCTTCTTTTTGTCTCGTTTATTGTAAAGCCGGAGGAGACGAACCAACATACACTATCACGGCAGGCAGGAATACCCAGGTATCACCCGATATCACATTAAATGCCGGATGTACGGATACCCTTATAGTGGCGGGGATCCAGGAGTCATCTGTTACATGGCAGTCTGTTTTTCCCGGCGCTGCAGGCGCCTATGACTCATGGTTAAGTTGTACAACTAACTGCGACACTACTTATGTAACCGCTCCTGACCCACTACCCGGCATATCTTATGTTGATTATGAAGTAACCGGAACATCCGTGGGCTGTGCTTCAGGCACATCACGTGATACTGTCAGGGTTAATCTTGTTAGTTCAACCCTGGATGTTCAGATAGCCCCCCCCGACCCGGCAATCTGTTTCGGCGGTACAGGCGTCATCCTGACTGCTAACGGATCAGGTGGCGCACAACCTTACACTATTACCTGGACAGGACCCGACATAACACCAGTGGGCAGTACTGATTCAACATCAACGATCATCGCAGGTGATATAGGAACCTACTCGGTGGAAGTTTATGATACCACTAATTGCAGCCCGGTCTATGATTCCGTCATAGTAGTACAATATTTATCACCGATATCCGTAGATGCCGGGGACGATACAACATTCGTTTGTACAGATGCTCTTACTGCTTCTTTATCAGGTACTGTTGCGGAAGCTGATAGCGGAAGATGGTCATCAACCACCGGGGCAGGGGTATTTATACCCAGTGCCGACTCATTAACCACAGATTATACTCCTGATGCCGGTGAAATTATTGCCGGAGAGGCAATACTTATTCTCGAATCAAGGGGGAACAGGGGCTGTCCTGCTGATACCGATACTATCGTTATTACAATCACTATAGTACCCACGGTAAATGCCAACTTAGATGATACGATCTGTGAAAGCGAAACTTATACTTTGAATGGTATTATTGGTGGGGGCGCCACTTCCAGTACATGGACAACAACGGGTGACGGAACATTTGATGACTCCTCCAAAACAGATGCTGTTTACACACCGGGAGCAGGTGATAAAGCAGCCGGCAGTGTCAGCTTAGCGCTCACTACAGATGACCCGGCAGGACCATGTGTTGCAGCTTCTGATACTATGATATTGGTAATAGAATCCTCACCTGCGGCAAGCATAATCCCCGATCCTGCGGAAGTGTGTATTGGAGTGGATTTAGCTTTGGATGGAAACCCGGCAGGTGGGTCGGGAACTTACACTACCCACTTGTGGACAGGAGATACTGGTCCATTATCAGCTACCAATGTTCAATCACCCACATTTAACTCGGCTGCAGCAGGGATTTTTAATTTAACTTATACCGTTACAGATGATAACGGATGCAGTGGATCCGACAATATCTCCGTAACCGTAAATACCAATCCCACTGCAGGCATCACCCCCGACCCGGCTGAAGTATGCGTTGGTGTGAACCTGGCAATGGACGGAAATCCGGCAGGCGGTTCCGGAACATACACAACACATTTATGGGCAGGAGATACCGGTCCATTGTCTGCCACCAATGTCCAGGCGCCAACATTCAACTCAGGAGCAGCAGGGACCTTTAATTTAACTTATACAGTAACAGACGATAACGGGTGTATTGGCACTGATAACATTTCTGTTGATGTATATGCAAATCCTACTGCTGGCATTACCCCTGATCCGGCTGAAGTATGCGTTGGGGTTAACCTGGCAATGGACGGAAACCCGGCAGGCGGTTCCGGAACTTACACAACACATTTATGGGCAGGAGATACCGGGCCTTTGTCAGCTATTAATGTCCAGGCGCCTACATTCAACTCTGGAGCATCAGGTACCTTTAATTTAACATATACTGTAACCGATGATAACGGGTGTATTGGTACTGATAATATTTCAGTTGATGTATATGCAAATCCTACTGCTGGCATCACCCCCGACCCGGCTGAAGTTTGTGTGGGAGTTAACCTGGTAATGGACGGCAATCCTGCAGGTGGTTCGGGAACTTACACAACACATTTATGGGCAGGAGATACCGGGCCTTTGTCAGCTATTAATGTTCAGGCGCCTACATTCAACTCTGGAGCATCAGGTAACTTTAATTTAACATATACTGTAACCGATGATAACGGATGTATTGGCACTGATAATATTTCCGTAACAGTAAATGCCAATCCCACAGCAGGAATCACCCCTGATCCTGCAGAAGTATGTGTTGGAGTTAACCTGGCAATGGACGGCAATCCTGCAGGTGGTTCGGGAACTTACACAACACATTTATGGGCAGGAGATACCGGACCTTTGTCAGCTATTAATGTTCAGGCGCCTACATTCAACTCTGGAGCAGCAGGGACCTTTAATTTAACATATACTGTAACCGATGATAACGGATGTATTGGTTCGGATAACATTTCAGTTGATGTTTATGCAAATCCCACTGCGGGCATTACCCCCGACCCGGCAGAAGTATGTGTTGGAGTGAATTTGCCAATGGACGGCAACCCGGCAGGTGGATCTGGAACATATACAACTCATTTATGGGCAGGAGATACCGGGCCTTTGTCAGCTATTAATGTTCAGGCGCCAACATTCAACTCTGGAGCAGCAGGGACCTTTAATTTAACATATACTGTAACCGATGATAACGGATGTATTGGTACTGATAATATTTCCGTAACCGTAAATGCCAATCCCACTGCAGGAATCACCCCCGACCCGGCTAAAGTTTGTGTGGGAGTCAATTTGGCAATGAACGGCAACCCGGCAGGCGGCTCCGGAATATACACCACTCATTTATGGGCAGGAGATACCGGGCCATTGTCTGCCATCAATGTCCAGGCGCCAACATTCAACTCAGGAGCATCAGGTGCCTTTAATTTAACATATACTGTAACCGATGATAACGGATGTATTGGTACTGATAACATTTCAGTTGATGTATATGCAAATCCTACTGCTGGTATCACCCCTGACCCGACAGAAGTATGCGTTGGAGTTAACCTGGCAATGGACGGAAACCCGGCTGGTGGTTCGGGAACTTACACAACACATTTGTGGGCAGGAGCTACCGGGCCTTTGTCAGCTATTAATGTCCAGGCGCCAACATTCAACTCTGGAGCAGCAGGGAC
>JBDRNO010000132.1:0-2511 GCA_043811005.1 Bacteroidota bacterium
ATAAATCAATGGAAGAGCAGAAAGCCATTTTAGACAGAACCTTTGAAGAATGGAAAGGAGATCTGGAGCAGATTGATGATGTGTGTATGGTGGGGATTAGAATTTAAGAGTGAATAAATATAAAGTTCGAATAACTATAAATAATGATAAAAAAATACTGCATAATGTATCTTGTCAGCCCATGGCTGGCATCCAGTATCAAGTATCCAGTATCCAGCATCTTTTTATTAATCGCACTAAACTTTCTTTATTGCTTCCAAACCTATGCGGAAAATACCAAACTTGACTCACTGCTCAATGAACTCAAAGCTGCAAAACACGATACTACCAGGATAAAACTAAATCTGAAAATAGGTAATGAATTTGAATACAATATCCCTGATTCAGCTTTTTATTATTATTATCATGGTTTAAAAATAGCAGAAAAAATAAAAAATAAAATATTTATAGCAAGATGTCTAAATTATATCGGTAATGTTCACATTAATCAGGGTAATTATGCTCAGGCAATTGAATATTATCAGAAATCATTAAAAATAAAAAAAGAACTCGGCGACAAAAAGGGGGTGTCTCGCTGTTACAACAATATCGGTGGTGTTCACCATTATCAGGGCAATTATGTTCAGGCAATTGAATATTATCAGAAATCATTAAAAATTAAAGAAGAACTCGGCGACAAAAAGGGAATGTCTGCCTGTTACAACAATATCGGTATTATTCACAGGAATCAGGGCAATTATTCTCAGGCAATTGAATATTATCAGAAATCATTAAAAATTAAAGAAGAACTCAGCGACAAAAAGGGCATTTCTTACTGTTACGGCAATATCGGTGTTGTTCACCTGAATCAGGGCAATTATGCTCAGGCAATTGAATATTATCAGAAATCATTAAAAATTAAAGAAGAACTCAGCGACAAAAATGGAATGTCTGCCTGTTACAACAATATCGGTCTTGTTCACATTCATCAGGACAATTACTCCGAAGCAATAAAATATTTAACAAAATCATTGAATATATTTGAAGAATATGGCAATTTGAAAGAAATAGCAACGGTTAATAATAATATTGCCTCTTTATATATTAAACGAAATGAATATAATAAAGCATTAAAATATGCTGAAAAGGGGTTGAAAATAGCAAAAGAGATAAAAGCAATGCCCGAAGAGAATAACTCATATAAATATCTTTCAGAAATTTATGATAGTATGAGAAATTCCAGGAAAGCTTTGGAATATTATAAATTGCATACTACTACAAAAGACAGTCTCTTCAACGCAGAAAAAAACAAGCAGATAACCGAGATGGAAACCCGCTACCAGACAGAAAAAAAGCAAAAGGAAATAGAACTGTTAAACAAAGAAAAAGAAGTAAAAAACCTGGAACTAAAGAAAAAAGATGCAGAGGTTAAAAAGCAAAAAATAATGATCTATTCATTTATTTTTGGCATTATATTTATTTTAATATTTCTTGTTCTGTTATACCGTCAATACAGGTCAAAGAAAAAGTTCAATATAATTTTAGCAGAGAAAAATAAGGACATAACCGATAGTATCATGTATGCCAAGCGGATACAAGTTGCGTTATTGCCTCCTGAAAAATATATAACCCCAGACCTGCCTGAGCATTTTGTTTTGTTCAAACCCAAAGATATAGTAAGCGGTGATTTTCACTGGTATAGAATAAAAAACAACAAATTAATAATAGCTGTTGCCGATTGCACGGGACATGGGGTTCCCGGAGCATTTTTAAGTATATTGGGAATAACTTTCCTGAATGAAATAGCAGATACCGGTGAGGAAATGTCTCTCCATGCAAATGAAATACTAAATCAATTACGTGAAAATGTGATCAATGCCTTAAGCCAAACAGGAAAAGAAGTAGATCAGTCCGGTTACTCACTTGTCTCTCAAGATTCATCCGGCAAGAGCGCTATATCCAACCAAGTGAAAGATGGCTTGCCATCCGACTTGTCTGACGAAGCTAATGCGAAGGCAGAAACTTCTGTGAAGGATGGCTTGTCATCCGTAGCTTCAGTGAAGGATGGGATGGATATTGCCTTATGTGTTCTTGACCTTATCCCTAAGCGTGACACGGTTTTAAACCGTGGCACGCATACACTTCAATTTTCAGGCGCTATGAATCCTTTGTATTTGATCAGAAACAATGAATTAACAGAGATAAAAGGCGACAGGATGCCGATTGGTATTCATCATTTGACAATTGAGCCATTCACCAATAATGAAAAACAGCTACAAAAAGGCGATACAATTTATATCTTTTCCGATGGCTATGCCGACCAGTTTGGCGGGGACAAGGGCAAAAAATACAGATACAAACCCTTTAAGCAATTACTGGTTAGCATACAAGATAAATCAATGGAAGAGCAGAAAGCCATTTTAGACAGAACCTTTGAAGAATGGAAAGGAGATCTGGAGCAGATTGATGATGTGTGTATGGTGGGGATTAGAATTTAAGAGTGAATAAATATAAAGTTCGAATAACTATAAA
>JBDRNO010000133.1:0-16787 GCA_043811005.1 Bacteroidota bacterium
TGCTTACCATTTAAAAATTGCTGCCGTTCAATCTATAAGCTTTGGTCTTTCAGCAGGAGTTATGGATAATCATGTCAATCTTTCTAATATCAGATCAGAAAGTCCGGCTGATCCTTATATCATTAACAATCAAGATGTCAGGGCAACAACTTTTGATGCTAGTTTCGGTATTTTATACCGTTATCAGAAGTTAAACTTCGGCATTGTTGTTCCCAGGTTATTGGAAAGCAAAATAAATGATGAAGAAGAAAATCTCCTGTACCAATTAAAAATGCACTACAGGGTGCATCTCTCTTACCTGTTTGATATAGACAAAGACTGGCAGGTTGAACCCTTTGTTGTTATCAATAAATCCGCAAACGGTGATTTGTTCTATGAGGTAGCGCCTTTGGTAAAATACAAGCAATTAGTATGGCTGGCACCTACCTACAGGAAAGAAAACAGCTTTGCCATCAACATCGGTGGTGTTCCTTATAACAATTTTATTGTGAACTACAGCTATGAATTTTCAGGTGATGGAATGCTTGGAAGCTCATCCGGCACACATGAGGTTTCAATTGGCTATTTGTTTGGAAAAGGCAAAACCGATGTACCGCCCCCCGATTCCAAGAAACCCTATTATGAGTGGATGGGGAAATAATATCTCTACGAATTATTTACGAATATACGAAAAACTACTTATCACAAGTTTCATAGATCGGCAAATATAATTATTGGGTTAAAAAACCATAGTTTCTCCAAAGTTCATTAATCCACAAATTGCCTGGCAAAGTATTTGGGAGTAAGTTTTTCGCCTGTTGCCCTTTCAATCATATCATTCCAGAAATATCTATCACCCGGGGCAAAGATCTTTTCTTTCAAATAGACGCCAACTTCATTTTCGTCATTAAAGCCTTGATCTTTGTGGTCTGATGGAGTTATTCCATTCTCATTTATATAATAATAGAGTTGAGAGGCGAGTAATTCTCCGAGTAAATAATTATGATAATAACAAGGATAGAGAGCTATATGAATTTTTGATGCCCAATCAGGCTCATCCCTGTCAACAGGCTGTTTTATCATTTGATATTTTTCAACCAGATCCCACCAAAGCTTGTTCAGATCCTGGCCGGGATTTTCATACATGCTTTTCTCAAATCTATACATCACCTGAGCCCACCTGCTGAACACCAATTGTGCCAATTTCAACTTTTTATAGCTTTCACCGGCAATTTTATCCTTTTCTTCATCTGAAATAATAGCCGCATCCTTTAACCATTGAGGATTTGAAGCAAATCTACCAAACATCATGGCGATTGCTTCTGTTGTGAATGTATGAGCAGGTCCTCTTAAAATATACGGCAGGTTTCTATCAATATTTTTATCGTAAACAGCATGCCCGAATTCATGCAGCATAGTGCTCATCCATTTCTCATTGGGTTTAACATTACATAATACGCGGATATCACCTTCCCTGTCAATATCCGTACAGTATGCATGTTGATTTTTGCCTTCCTTCTCATACAGATCACTTTTCGCCAATATATCGTCTATGGGAAGGCCTAATCCTTTGTAATATGTTTCGGTAAGCTTTACAACATCCTTGTCACGGTAATACTTATCCAGTTCAACACTGTTTATCTCAGGAGCTTCCTGGAAGTACCTGTTCTGATAATGCCATGGCATAAGGTCTTCTTTATTAATTGAACATTTTTTTGATAGATAATCATCAACTTCATCTTTTAATTGAATAAAAGCATCCTTAGTCAACTCATCCAGTTCATCAAAAAGATCTTCAATTTTTTGAGGATCCTGCTCTCCGAGTTTCAGCTTCATTTCATGAAAATTATCAAAACCGGTCTCTTTTGCAATTTCATTGCGCATTATTACCAGTTTGATAATATCAGCATTAACCTCATTACCGATCTTTTTACTTGCCAGCCATGTTTCTTTTAATTCATCAGAATCTTCGGAACTTTTAAGAATTTCTTCTATTTGGTTGTCAGTTAGCGTATTGCTATCAACTTCCGCCCTGAAATTTGAGTACTTTACTTCGATCAGGGTCTGAAGATTAATTATATCCTCAAGTTTCTTTTCATCTATTTGTTTTGCCAAATAGGCGTTGTATAAAACATGCAGTTGACGTTTTAATAATTCATCGGTTACAGCGTTTGATTCTTTGATCTTTTTTATCCTGGCGAAGTCTTTCTTGCTGGTAAAAATCTTACTCAGTTCGATCTCCAACTCGGCTAATTTTTGGAAATCCTCTTCCTTCCCTGATATTGAAGCATCAAAAGATGCTAAATTTGTTACCTTGGATAAAGGGATGAACTTGGACTCATGGTCCTTAATGAAATCCGTTAATTCTTTTTCCATAATTTGTTTCTGTGATGGTCCGCAACTATAAAAAACAGTTGATAAATAGATTGGTAAGACCATGGTTGTTAAAAAATATTTCGGTGTTTTTTTCATAATCTATTATTATTTTTATTTTGAAATCTGCAACTTTAACTCGCAACCCGCAACCCAGAAACCAGTCGGCAGTTGACAGCTACAAAATTATCGATAACATGTTATCAATAGTGAAATTTTAAGTGCCTAACTAACCATCAGGTAATCAGCGGTTTATCAAGCATCCAAGCAATCATGCAATCATGCAATCATGCAACCATATAACCATTCAACAATCGAACAATCGAACAATCGAACAATTGAACAATGAAAATTTCAGGAATTTATATTCTTAAGCCAGCTTCGCATTAACACTCGTCATTGCACATTTTCCCCAATATGCTTACCGAGAAATTTCTCCATAGCTTCATAGAACTTAAACCGATTCTCTTCATTGCGAAAACCATGTCCTTCTTCGGGCTCAACTAAATATTCAACCTCTATCCCGCGTTCTTTCATAGCAGCCACCATCTGATCGCTTTCGTTCTTATTCACTCGTGGGTCTTTTGCTCCCTGGGCTATTAATAAAGGAACCGAAATTTTGTCAGCGTGAAAAACCGGGGAAGTAGAAGCTAATAATACGCTGTCCTTTTGCGGATGCCCTACCATTTCATACATCATCTCTAAAAACGGCTCCCAGTAAGGAGGAATGCTTTTCATGAAGGTAAATAAGTTGGAAACACCAACATAATCAACACCACAGGCGTAAAGTTCAGGGGTAAAAGTCAAACCCGATAAAGTGGCATAACCACCATACGAACCCCCATAAATAGCAATTCGTTTTGGATCGGCTATACCTTCCTTGATCAACCATTGAACCCCATCTGTAATATCATCCTGCATTTTCTTACCCCATTGCTTGAATGAAGCTTCCCAAAACTTCTTTCCATATCCTGTTGAACCCCTGTAATTCATTTGTAAAACGGCATAGCCCCTGTTAGCCAGGAACTGCACTTCCGGATTAAAATGCCAGTTGTCTCTAACCCATGGCCCTCCATGTGGATTTATCACTACCGGTAAGTTACCCGGCTCTCTTCCCACCGGTAAGGTCAGGTATCCGTGAATGGTCAACCCGTCTCTTGATTGGTACTGGATAGGCTTCATCTCAGCCATAATATCTTCTTCCAGCCAGGAACCTACATCTTCAATTAATTTCAGATCATTTGCCATCATATCATAGAAATAATAAGCACCTAATGATCTATCTGAAAAAGCCCTTACTATAAATTTTGTCTCATCTTTATTATAACCGGTTATCCTGATTTCATAATCACCCAATTCAGATTGCAGGTAATCAAATATCTTTTTTACCTCATCATCAAGAAATTCTCTGTGCAATTTATCCATATAGTACCATATGGTTGTTAGCTTCTTCCTTTTTCGGGAAAAGGTCATTGTAGAGACATCAACTTCAGAATGTTCGAAAAGCACTTCGGTTTCTTCCCTTTTATCAATGTTGAAAATTACAATAACCATTTTATCCCTCCCTATATTGGAAGCTGCATAAAGATTTTTATTATCAAAAGTAAAGAACAGAGGCTGCAAATTTTCTTTGAAGTTGTTGGTTAATATTTCTGTGAAATCATCTTTTTCTTTTTCCCTGTATAATAAACTGGAGTTAACACCATCGGTAGCAATTGCTATTCTCAATTTCCCATCATGGTCGGTCAGCCAGTTTGTGATATTACCGGGGTTTACTGTCAGCATTTCCATGCCTCCGGTAACAATATTCAACCTGTATGGATCGAATGCTCTCTTATCCCTTTTATTCAGGGCGATCAGCAGGTGATCTTCATCATCCTCCAGATCATCAATAATTTGAGTTCTCACACCATCAAAATCAGTAAGGGATTTGAAATTACTTCCATCCAAATTTACCGCAAACAAGGCAAAATTTTCATCCCCTCATTTATCTTTTAAATAATAAATCCTTTGGTTATTTGCCCAACCATAACCGGAAATATCCCGGTCCGTAACATCCGTCACCCTCAAAGCAGAGTCCTCCCCTACTCTTTGTACGAATACGTTCATCCTGTTCTCATAAGGGCTCATAAAAGAAAAATGGCTGCCATCAGGTGAAATTTGAAAACTTGTCTTTTCAGGATTCTTAAAAAAATCCCTTAAGCCTATTTTAGGAGGAATTACTTCTTTCACATCATTATTTTTTGATCCTTTTGGCTGACCGCAAGAATTTATGGCTATTACACCTATAAAAATAAACAGGTATGGTTTAAAATGTTGCATAATTATTGTTTTTTAAGAACTTAACTTTATAAATTTATTAAAAAGTTTTAATCTAATATTTTGTGCATTATTAATAATAGTCGGCAGTCGGCAATCCTCAATCGGCAAAAATGAAAATTGTGGACTGCTGACTGTGGACTGCCGACTCGAAAAATATGTGAAGTATAATAAAATTAGTAATTATCAAGCTATAGATATTGAAATTCCGATACGTTTAAATAGCGATTGCGAATATAATCTAATTTTTATCTAATGGCTTAAAATTACATGTATTTATATAACTTTTTCCCGTAATTATAAGGAAAATCGGAACCAAAAAAACTTCTTTAAAATAGGCAATCAAAAATATCATATAGCGAATGAAAGCTGGTTACTTGTAACTGGGTGCTAAAATACCGGCGAGAGAATCGCTTTGATGAGTGATCCTCTCGCTTGAGTAGTATGTTGAAACCTGGGTGCCGGATGCTTGTAAAACTGTTTAATTATTAATAAACACTCTCTTAGTAATATTATTATTACCATTTTGATTTCACCACATTTGACGCTACTGTTTGCTCACCGGTTACACATTTTTCAAAAATTTATTCCATTTTTTAAGTCTTCCACATTCATTTTATTATAAATTGAAATATAAAATACTATGTATAAGCGTGGTAATAATCCACTGCTTAACTCTAAATTCCTATGGGAATAAGATATCAACTGAATTCTCAAAGAAGTGGGAAAAAGAATTTGAAGTGAGCCCGGATGCTACTCTTAAGATAAGTAACAAGTACGGTACTGTGCACACAACCTCCTGGCAGAAAAATATTATTACTATAATGGTAATAGCAAGCGTTGACGTTGATTCAAAGGAAAAGGCGGATAAGATATTAAACCATATTGATATTGTCTTTGACGCCTCAAAACAAGAAGTAAATGTCACCACCGAAATACAGGATCTCCCTGAAAAAATGAATAAAGAATTACAAATTGACTACACCGTTATGATGCCTAAAACCAATAACCTTTCCATAAAGAATAAGTTCGGTGATGTATATGTCAATGAATTGGATGGAAAGGTAGATATAAAGGTGGGCTACGGAAATGTTAAATGCGGTAATTTGAATAATTCCGCAAATAAACTGGATATTTCTTTCGGGGCAGGTTCAATTGACAATTTTACAAGCGGTAATATTATTCTCAGATATTCAGAATTAAATATTGATAATGGGGAAAACATTACTATTGACAGCCAATTTTCAACTCTTGATATTGGATCGGTTAAAACATTAAACAACGACTCCCAATATGATAAAACCGGGATAAAACAAGTGAGAGAACTAAATATTGACGGGAAGTTTTCAACTTTTAAGATATATAACATAATCAAATCTTTTAAACTGGATACAGAGTTTGGAAACTGTTCAGTAAAAAACATATCAAGGGATTTTAAGGAAGTAATAGTGGATAATCAATTTGGTGGAGTTGAACTTGGATTTGAAGAAGGCGCTTCATTTCAGCTGATCGCAGAAGCACAATTGGGCGATGTTGATTTCCCCAGGAAAATGACAACCATTAATAAAGAGACAAAAGGAATAACATCCTATGAGATGAGCGGAATAGTAGGCAATGACAAATCTCCAAAATCACTTGTCAATATTACCACCAAGCACGGAGATGTTGAATTGGATTTTAACTAATCAGTGTATGTCAATTATATCTTTTTTTGCCACTAATTTCACTAATTCCCACTAATTTGTTCATTTAAATTCGTGTCCCGATAAAATCGTGGTCAGATTCAGGTTGATAATTAGTGACTTTTTACTTTTAAAAAATTAACTCAAAACTAAAAAGCCGCATTTTATTAACAAAATATTATTATTTTTGGTGATGTAATAATATATACCCTATCCTACCAGGCTGCTCTATATACATAAATATATAAAGAATTATAAACAGTCATTTTTGAATTCAAAAACCTACCAGACTATCCGAATATTTGTTTGCGGTCAGGCGGTTGTAATTACCTCGTAGTGGTATAATTATTGTAGAATTAATAGATTACATATCTAATCGTAATTCCCCGTAGGGGATAAATAAAAAAAGGTGAAAAAATGAAAAAAATATTATTTATTGCATTACTGCTGAACTCCTGCTTTTTATCAGCCCAGGAAGCGGATTCAATTTCTAAACAGGAGCAGCCAAATCCTTTTCTTACAAAGGGTATTACCAAGTTCAATACTGGAAATTTCAAAGGAGCCCTGATTGATCTGAACCAGGCGATAGAATCAAATCCCAAGGATGCCGAAGCATATTACTATCTTGGTGAAACAAACTTTATGCTGGGTGACAACAAGGGTGCAATGACAAGTTATAACAAAGCCATAGAATATAATTACAAACACTCCAAGTCCTATAAGAGCCGGGGAAAATTAAAGGCAAAAATGCAGGATTATAAAGGATCTGTCAAAGATTTTACAAAAGCAATTGATCTAAACCCTGATTACTCTGACGCTTATTTCAACCGCGGGCTTTCCTACAATAATTTAAAACAATACAAAGAAGCAATAACAGATTTTTCCAGGGTGATAGAATTCAATCCCAAAGACTATGAAGCATATTTAAACCGGGGACATGCAAAATACAATTCAGGCGACAAAAATGCCGCCTGCCTGGATTGGAGCAAAGCAGGTGAATTGGGGTACTTTGAAGTCTACGAAACGATTAAGAAGTATTGTAATTAGTATCTACATTATTTTCTAAAACCTCACAAAAAAAACCGATTAATCAAACAGGTCAGACCTCACAGGTTTCTAAAACCTGTGAGGTCTATTTTTAATTTCTAAATACCACCACTTTACTATTAATTATCCCACTATCAGTAACTATCTGCAAATTATAAATCCCTGTTCCCAGATCTTTCACATCGAATGATTGAATGTAATGATGACCTTTATCTGATTCAATTTCCTTAATGATCAGAATTTGCCCCAGGGAGTTTTGCAAATTGATCTCTACAAGTCCGTCTTGAGAAGAAATAAAATCAACTACAAATTCATCTCTCGTGGGATTGGGATATATTGACAAATTCTGAACAAAAGTGTTTTCGTCAATCCAGGTTCCTTTCACAATAACTATTACACTGGCATCATTCGAACAGCCCCAATCATTTATTCCTGTTACAGTATAAGTTGTTGTTGTATCAGGTGAAGCTATTACGGTAAAGCCGGTATCGGTATTTAAACCTGCCGGTGGTAACCATGAATAAGTTGAAGCATTGTAAGCTATCAATGTTACCGAATCACCAAGGGCAATTGGAACCGAGTACGTATTTAAAGTAACCAACGGCTTGGGATTTATCGTCAGTGAAACAGTATCAGCAGGGCTTTCTCCGCAGCCACTTGCAGTTTGAGTTACATACCAGGTATATGTTCCTACTGCTGTTACACCTGTTGCAAATGTATTCCCGCTATATACCAACACGAGCAATGTAGGATCCTTGTACCATTGTGCATTAGTTCCCGTTGATATCAGGTCAGGTGTTGGCTCACCATAGCATATTGTTGTGTCAGATGCTGTAGGCGCTCCCGGCATTGTGTTTATAGTTAATGTAACTGTTGTTGCAGGTCCCGGACAACCCGGCAAACTATCTGTAACATAATAGGCATAAATTCCAGCTGCTGTTTCCCCTGTTGCAAAGGGGCTGCCGGTATATATCACTGAATCGAGCAACAGATTATCATACCATTGGATATTTATTCCTATCGCCGTAAGATCAGGAACTGTTCCTCCCTCACATGCCGATTCATCTGATGCGATTGGTGCAAGTGGCGTTTGCATAATAGTTAACACAGCAGTATCAGCAGGGCTTTCACATCCGAGTAATGTTTGTGTTACATAATAAGTATATGTTCCGGCTAATGTTTGTCCCGTAGCAAAAATGTCTCCGCTAAACTCTAATACGGACAGCGCAGTATCACTATACCATTGAATATTAGTTCCTGTAGCAGTGAGATCAGGTATTGGATTTCCTTCACATTCTGTTCCACCTGTAGATGTTGGCGCTGACGGTATAGGATTAATGGTCAGGATAACAGTATCTGCCGGGCTTTCACAATTTGTCAATGTATCTGTTTGTGTGGCATAATAAGTGTAAATACCTGTTATTGTATCTCCTGTTGGGAAAGTATCCCCGGCAAATACCAATGTATCTAATAACGAATCATTATACCAGCGGATACCAACTCCGGTTGCAACCAGGTCTGGTGTAAGTTCACCAAAACAAATTGTCGTGTCATTGGCAATTGGCGCTGGCAGTATGGCATTGATAGTTAAAATGGCTGTATCAGCAGGACTGGCAGGACAGCCAGCTATACTATCGGTTAGATAATATGTATATATTCCCACTGCTGAATCACCGGTCGGGAAGGTATCCCCGCTGAACACCAGGTTAGACAAACTGCTGTCGCTATACCAATTGATATATGTTCCGCTTGTGATCAGGGCAGGTATGGAATCACCAAAACATACAGCCGTATCAGTTGCTGTTGGCGCTATAGATAGCGAATTAATAGAAAGAACAACAGTTGCGGCAGGTCCCTTGGAACAGGAAGCAACGCTATCTGTAATATAATATGTATATACTCCAAGAGCTGTAACTCCTGACTGGAATGTGTCTCCTGCAAATACCAGGTTGGTAAGCATGGTATCATCATACCATTGGAGATATGTCCCGGTCGCGATCAGGTCAGGAGTAGGATTGCCAAGGCAAATAGTGGTATCTCCAGAAGTTACAGGCGCGGCTGGTATGGCATTAATAATAAAGGTAACTGTATCAGCAAGACTCTTACAATCGCTTATTGATGTATCGGTTTGGGTAACATAATAAGTATAAATACCTGATGTCGTATCTGTGGGAGTAAAAGTATCACCGCTGAATATTATTGTTGCCAGCAAGGAGTCGCTATGCCAGAGTATGCTATCGCCTGATGCAAAAAATACCGGTGAAGGATCACCATAACATATTGTCGTATCTGCAGAAGCGACAGGTGCCGCCGGTGCTGGAATAATGGTTAATGTAACTGTGTCGGCAGGACTCGCAGCGCATCCTCCGGTACTGTCGGTTACATAATAAGTATACACACCGGCTGTTGTCTCTCCTGTCGGGAACGCATCACCGCTATATATAAGAGTTGTCAATCCTGTATCGCTATACCATTGAACAAAAGTACCGGTAGCTATCAGGTCGGGTATTGCCTCACTAGAGCATGCTGTCGTATCTGATACTACAGGCGCTGTTGGTGGTGTATTTATTTCTAAAGTTACGCTATCCGGTAAACTTTCACAACTATCCACCATTGATGTGATGTAATAGGTATGAAGACCAACAGTAGTGTCTCCGGTGGCGAAGGTGTCACCCACAAATACTAAGTTTGTCAATCCCGCATCATTATACCAGAGAATAGTAGCTCCTCCTGTTGCAATCAATGAAGGTACTGAATCTCCGATACAAACAGCCATGTTGGATGCAATTGGAGATGTTGGAAGAGGATTTTTGACAACAGTAACCGATACAGTATCAGATGGATTTAGCGGATCATTTGAACTTATAACAATAACAGGCGTATATGTTCCCGGTGTAAGCCCGCAACCATCGAATGTTACATCAATTATTGAAGAATCTCCTACTGCCACCGAATCTGCTGTTATAGTGAAGCTTATCCAACTACTATCTGAACTGACAGTGAAAGCCAGGTCAAGAGCTCCTGCAGACCCGTTATTGAAAACCGTTAATGGCAGTGTAGTTGAATTACAACAACCGTTTAATGAAATATTAAAGGAATCGGGATCGGTAAAAACAACCGGTGCGCCAAGTCCGCTACCTGTCAAGCAAACACTAGTATCAACATCATTGCTGAATATGTTAAGTGTATCGGCAAAACTTGTATCACTTGTTGGAGTAAATGACACAATAATTTGTCCTGAATCGCCAGGCAGAATTGCCAAAGCAGTTGTGTCAACACTGAATTCACTTAAGCTGTTGGTTATATTGGTAATGAATAATGTATCGCAGCCCGTGTTGATAATATCAAGAATTGCTGTATTTGTCGTATACTGAACTGTAGAACCAAGATCAACGCATGTATCGGACAATGTCAATATGGGCAAGCCACCAATTGTCAGTGTAACGGAATTTTCAGGACTAACGCACCCTGCAATGCTGTCAGTAACCCAATAATAATACACGCCTAAAGCTGTATCACCTGTTGCAAATGAGTTGCCGCTATAGATAGACGAACCGGGCAAAGGAGCAGCATCATACCACTGGACATTAGTTCCTGTTGCTGTCAGGTCTGGTACAGGATCTCCAAAGCAAACCAGGATGTCTGAAGCTATTGGTACAGGCGGTATTGCATTAATGGATAATGTAACTGTTGTAGCAGGACTTTCGCAGTTGCTTACGGTTTGTGTGGCATAATATGTATAAACTCCCACTGCGCTATCTCCTGAAGCAAATGAACTGCCACTGTAAATAACTGTATCGAGCAATACATTATCATACCATTGTATATTGCTACCCGTTGCAACAAGGTCGGGGATCGAATCTCCGAAACAAATAGTTGTATCCGAACTTATTGGCAGGGAAGGTATTACATTTATAGTTAATATAACCGTATCAGGAGCGCTCTCGCCACATCCCGGCACACTGTCAGTTACATAATAAGTATATGTTCCTATTGCTGTTTCGCCAGTTGCAAACGGACTGCCGGTGAACAGCACGGTGTCTAATAATGTATCATTATACCACTGGATATATGTTCCGGCGGCTGTAAGGCCGGGAGTTATATCGCCAAAGCAGATAGCCGTATCAGCAGATGTAACCGGTAATGCGGGCTGGTTACTTATGGTTAAGGTTACAATTGCTTCCGGACTCTCACAATTATTAAGCGTTTGTGTAACATAATAAATATAAATGCTTACTGCTGTATCGCCTGATGCAAAAGGACTGCCGTTAAATATCACGGAATCGAGTAACGCGTTATCATACCATTGAATATTGGTTCCAGTTGCTGTCAGGTCAGGTGTCGGATCACCATAGCACATGGTTATGTCAGATGCCGCAGGTGGAGGAGTTGCATTTATCGTTAATGTAACTGTATCAGCAGGACCTTCACATAATGTTAACAGATTGGTTTGTGTAACATAATAGGTATGCATACCTACAGATGTATCTCCTGTGGCGAATGTATCTCCGGTATATGCTATACTTGTGAGAGCTGTATCATAATACCATTGAATGCTGTCTCCTATAGCGACCAGATCTGGTGTAATATCGCCATAACAGATTGCTGTATCCGAAGCAATTGGCATCGGGGGTAAAGCATTGATGGTCAATATAACCGTGTCAGCAGCGCTCTGCGGACAATTCGTTATACTATCGGTAACGAAATAAGTATAAATTCCCGCTACTGTTTCTCCTGTTGTAAACGGACTGCCACTATATATAAGAGTGCTCAGATTTGTATCGTTATACCATTGTATATTGGTTCCTGTTGTAACAAGGTCGGGAGTGCTCTCGCCGAAACAGATCGTCTCATCAGAGGCTACCGGTTGTGAGGGTATTGTATTAATGGTCAATACCACAGTAGTAGCAGGACTTTCACAATTGTTCTCTGTTTGAGTAGCATAATAAGTATATACACCCTCAGCAGTATCTCCTGAAGCAAAAGGATCTCCCGCAAATACCAATGTGTCAAGCAATGGGTCACTATACCACAGAATATTGCTTCCTGATACCGAAAGATCAGGGGTCGGGCTGCCAAAACATATTGTGGTATCCGAAGAAGTTGGTGCTACCGGTATTGGAAAAATAGTCAACGTAACGGTATCAACCGGGCCTTCGGGACAACTGGTAATACTATCAGAAACGTAATAGGTATATATCCCCACTGCTGTTTCCCCTGTTGCAAAGGGGCTACCGCTATATATCACTGAATCGGGCAGCGGATCATCATACCATTGGATATTGGTACCTGTTGCTATGAGGTCAGGTGTTGCGTCTCCGAAACAGATAGCTGTGTCAGAAGCCGATGGTACTGCAGGGCCTGTATTTATGGTTAATAAAACCGTTGTAGCAGGGCTTTCACAGTTATTCAAGGTTTGTGTTACATAATATGTGTATGTTCCAATAGCCGTATCACCGGAAGCAAACGGGGTTCCACTATAGATCACCGTGTCAGGTAATGGATCATCATACCACTGAATAGCGGTTCCTGTTGCTACCAGGTCAGGTGTAGGATCGCCGAAACATATTATCGTATCGGAAGAGGTTGGTACCGGTGTAGAATATATTGCTAAGATCACGGTGTCAGCAGGGCTTTCACAGCCATTTACGGTTTGAGTAGCATAATAAGTATATATGCTCGCAGATGTTTCACCAGTTGCAAATGTGTCTCCAATAAATACAGGGATGGTTAATAGTGTATCATCGTACCATTGGATGTTGGCTCCTATGGCTGTAAGGTCTGGTGTGGTATCTCCTAAACAAATTTCGGTATCGGAAGCTATAGGCGCTGCCGGTATGGCAAATATCGTCAATGAAACCGTATCGGACGGGCCTGCAGGGCATCCACTGAGACTATCCGTAACATAATAGGGATATACTCCCACTGCCGTCTCACCACACGCAAAGCTATCTCCCAAAAAGAGAAGGTTTGTCAAAGCGGAATCATCATACCATTGCACATAAGTTCCTGAAGCAATAAAATCAGGAGTGGGCTCACCAAAGCAGATCGTGTTATCCGATACCGGTGGCGCTGTTGGGACACCATTGATCGCCAATGTAACTGTATCTGAAGGGCTTTCACACCCTAATACGGTTTGTGTAGCATAATATACGTGTATTCCAATTACCGTATCACCTGAAGCAAAGCTATCACCGATGAATACCGGGGGTGATATAAGAGTCGGATCATCATACCATTGAATATTGTTGCCAACGGCAATAAAATCAGGTGTGGAATCGCCAAAGCATATGGCTGTATCTGAGGCTATTGGCGCTAATGGTATGGGATTGATAGCCAGGACAGATGTATCGGCTGAAGTCGCAGGGCATCCCACTACACTATCGGTAACATAATATGTATAAATGCCTATTGCGGTTTCTCCGGTTGCAAACTGGCTACCGCTAAAGATAACGGAATCAAGCAGAATATCATCATACCATTTGATGAATGTACCTGCTACTGTAAGGTCAGGTGTTGCATCACCGTCACAAATAGATGTATCTAAAGCAACAGGTATTGAAGGTCCTATGTTTATTGTCAACACAGCCGAATCAGCAGGACTTTCACAACTGTCAATGGTCTGGGTAACATAATATGTGTAGATACCAACAGCGGTATCACCCGAAGCAAAGGAACTACCGCTGAAGATCACACTATCCAGAGCTATGGTATCGTACCATTGGATATTAGACCCTGTTGCTACGAGGTCAGGCGTTGGGTTGTTAAAGCATATTGTAGTATCACTTGTTACCGGAGAGTTAGGTATTGGAGTGATAGTAAAGCTTGTAGGAACAACCACCTGCGGAATAAGAGGATCATTCGAATTGATCAGGATCGAATCATAATATGTGCCAGGTAGTATACCGGTGCCATCGAATAAAACGTCTATGAGAATCGAATCACTAGCCGCAACGGTGTCTGTTTCCGGATTAAACGAAATCATCGAAACCGGTCCATTCACAGGCACAATTGATGCGCCATTGACAAGTGTTCCATCATTTCCGTTAGGTGAAAGGTCAGTAGCGGTTTGGTCATCAAAGTTCCAATAACCTAATAATCCGGGTTCTGCTCCGCTGAGGCTACTATTCATCGAGTTCAGGATTTCCGATTGAATTCGTCCGTAATTCCAAATCCGGAATTCATCCGCTTTTCCAAAGTATTGTCCTCCACCAACATAATTTCCCAAATAATTTATCCCTGACGCCAGTTTAGTCGAACTTACACCAACAGGGTTTCCATCAATAAAAAATTCTGTTTGTGATCCGCTTCCAACTGCTGTAATAAAATGCCATCCAGGTGTCAAGAGGTCAACATCGAAACCACAGGAATAGAAACCTCCGTTATAAACCCCAAGCATTCCATCAACCTGTACCAGAATGTGATGTTGACTGGCTCCGGTCTGATACAATGTTCTCCACTGACCGGTAACAGCAAGCGGAAACAATCCCCATGCTTCAAGGGTATAGCTTGCTGGCAGGGCAACAGTAGGTACCTGTATATATTCATTGCTTGCATCAAATAATGCACAATATTCGGTAGTTGGTATATCAAAGATCAATTCGCTTCCACCGTTATTATAAATGGTCAATGGCACGATGATCGAATCCATACAACCTGTTATTGTAACATCCATGGTATCAGGATTAACTGCAATTGAAGGAGGAGGATATGAAATACTTGTAAGGCAAACCAACATGATGGTATCGTTGTTAAAGACCGTTAATGTGTCATCAAATGTTCCTGCTGTGGTTGGAGAAAAAGTAACAGTTACTACAACCGAATCACCCGGAAGTAATGTGAATATACTTGTATCAATACTGTATTCACTCAATAGATTTATAATGCTGTCAACAAATAGCGTATCACAACCATTGTTATAAACGGTCATGGTAGCATTGTTGGTAGTATATTGCATTATTGAATCCAGATCAAGGCAAGTGTCTGAAGAAGCAACCACCGGATAACCCTGAACCTCTATGGTACAAGGTATGGTATCTAACGAGCTTAAGGGGTCATTTGAATTAATAATAATTTCAGATGTATATGTCCCCGTGATCAATCCATCACTATAGAAGTTAATATCAATTATTGACGAATCACCTGTCACCACCGTATCAGGTACTAAAGTAAAAGATAACCAGTCCGGAACAGGAGCATTTGGGACATCAGTTGTAGCATCCCCGGTAAATGTTCCATCATTTCCATTTGCACTTAAGTCATCTGCCGATTGGTCATCAAAATTCCAATAACCGATCAAACCTTGTTCCGAACCTGTCAAAGTCAGATTCATTGCTGAATTAACTTCTATTCCTGTTCTTGCGTAATTCCAGATCCGTACTTCGTCAATAAGACCATTGAAAGATGAAGCGCCCTCAGCCCATCCGATTGTCAATGGCACAGTAGAATTTGGGATCGGATTCGAATTAATAACAGAACCATCAAAAATTCCATCTCTATAAAATTTATATGTATTCCCACTTCTCGTTACAGTAATAAAATACCATACATTTGGATTAGGTGTCCACGCGTTTCCCGTAATATAAACTGCAGGACCGCCCGGATAGTTTAAATGTAACTGAGTACCTCCATTATATGAAAATATCAACTTATCCTGGGCTCCTCCACCGTTATCATGACCAAGGAAAGCCCTTTCGTACCAATTCCCTCCCCATGAGTTAGCTTTTACCCAAAGAGAAATCGTAAAGTCACCTGCAAAGGTCCAGAGATTGTTATCAGGTATGCTAATATAATCCCCGCTGCCGTCAAGAGATGTAGAATATCCTTGTTTTGTAATATTAAAAATCAGATCTTCAGTACCGCTATTATAAACAGTTAGAGGAAGTGTTACCGAATCGGCACATGTTGTAATTAATACATCAAAAGAGTCAGGATCATAAGATATTATAGGAGGACTCAAGGCATATCCTGTCAGGCAGATCGTTGTATCAATATCATTATTAAATATTGTCAGTATTTCGGAGTAGCTTCCCGGAGTAACCGGGCTAAATGTTATAATAACCAGCGATGAGTCTCCCGGCATGATTGTCAATGTTGTTGTATCCACTGAAAATTCTGCAGAAGAAGATACGATATTTGTAACGGATAATGTATCGCATCCCGTATTCTTTATGTAAAGATTATTTGTGGTTGACGTCCACTGGAAGATGGTATCAGAATTTATGCATGTATCGGATAAAACTATCTCCGGAGCGCCAACATAATCAATTACTATCGGTACAACGACAAAAGGATTCAGAGGGTCGTTTGAGGTAATTTCTATGGAATCAACATATAATCCCGAATTCAGGGATGACATATTAATAAAAACATTAACAACAGTTGAGT
>JBDRNO010000134.1:0-12912 GCA_043811005.1 Bacteroidota bacterium
AAGTTTATTAGAATTACCGGCCTTTTTCCCGTGCGGAATTTGTTACTGAGGTTTATTATAGAATGCGTAAGGGATGGGAGCGGCATCCTTTTGGCTGGCTGGCTTAGTTTTGTTGATTTTGAGGGGCGATACCGAACCGCCATCAAAATGCTTAAAATAAAAAATTATAACGTTAATGAAATGATGACTTATCGGTATTAACAAAACCAGCTAAAAAAAATCATTTCATTCTTTTATTAGCGGTTATGTATAACAGGGGAGCCACGAAAAATCTTTACAAAACTTGCCAGGCAGCCAAAAGATATAGCGGACAGCCCGACCCCGCACATAATTTTAATGTGTTAATAAGGATAAACTGCCGTTTATCCGTACGGCAGCAGGGAAAAAGAAGATATGTATATGAAGATTAAAAAAATTATGTGCGGGGGCACGCCCGGAAGAAACTAAACAAAATAATCCACACCGAATGTGACCTCTTTTTGAATTAAGTATATCTATATTTTTCCCAAGACATTGTTTTAAGTCTAATGTTTATATTTGCACAAAAATTAATAATCAACAAACAATAATCAATTAAAATGGCATTCGATATTAATATGATAAAAGCAGTGTATGCTCAGATAGGTGAGCGGATAGAAACTGCACGTAAAGTGGTTGGTAAACCATTGACCCTAACTGAAAAGATCCTCTATTCCCACCTTGCACAAGGTATGGCAAGCGAGTTATTTGAAAGAGGGGAATCTTATGTTGATTTCAATCCCGACAGGGTGGCAATGCAGGATGCAACAGCACAGATGGCATTGCTCCAGTTCATACAGGCAGGCAGGAAGAGGGTTGCCGTTCCTTCCACAGTACATTGTGACCATTTGATCCCCGCAAAGATAGGTGCAAAAGAGGACCTTGAAGCAGCCAAAAGTTTAAATGAGGAGGTGTACGACTTTCTATCATCCGTTTCCAACAAATACGGCATCGGTTTCTGGAAACCAGGGGCAGGGATCATCCACCAGGTTTTGCTTGAGAATTACGCTTTTCCCGGAGGAATGATGATAGGCACTGATTCACATACTGTAAATGCCGGTGGGCTTGGCATGATCGCAGTTGGTGTAGGTGGAGCAGATGCCGTTGATGTGATGGCAGGAATGCCGTGGGAATTGAAATTCCCCAAACTAATTGGTATTAAACTTATCGGCAAATTGAACGGATGGACATCTGCGAAAGATGTAATATTAAAACTTGCCGGTCTGCTCACGGTTAAAGGAGGAACTGGCTGTATCGTTGAATATTTTGGTGACGGAGCCAAAGAGCTTTCATGTACTGGTAAAGGCACTATCTGCAACATGGGTGCCGAAATAGGCGCTACAACCTCAACATTCGGGTATGATGAGAAGATGTCTGAATACCTTAGAAGAACTGAAAGGGTAGATATTGCTGATATGGCTGACAAGATCAAAGAACATCTGACAGGCGATCCTGAAGTTTATCAAGACCCTGAAAAATATTTCGACCAGTTGATTGAACTCGATCTCTCCGAACTGGAACCGCATATAAACGGTCCTTTCTCCCCTGACAGGGCTTGGCCTATATCTGAATTTGCAAAAGCTGTGAAAGAAAATAACTGGCCCGAAAAACTTTCAGTTGGATTGATCGGGTCATGTACAAACTCATCTTATGAAGATATCACAAGGGCTGCTTCTATAGCTCAACAAGCAAGTGATAAAAACCTTAAAGCCAAGGGAGAATATACGATCACGCCTGGCTCAGAACTGATACGTTATACTATTGAAAGAGATGGCTTAATTGAAATATTTGATAAAATTGGCGGGGTTGTTCTCACTAACTCATGCGGCCCTTGTATAGGACAATGGTTTCGTAAAGGGGCAGAAAAACAGGAGAGAAACTCCATTATCACCTCCTTCAACAGGAACTTTGCCAAACGAAATGATGGTAATCCTAATACTCATGGCTTTGTTGCTTCACCCGAAATAGTGACGGCAATGGCTATTTCCGGTGATATGTGTTTTAATCCTTTAACAGATACACTGATTAATGAAGATGGTGAAGAAGTAAAGCTGGATGTCCCGGAAGGCATTGAATTACCGGTTAAGGGGTTTGCAGTTGACGATATTGGTTATCAGCCCCCTGCAGAGGATGGAAGTGATGTTGAGGTAGTTGTCTCTCAAACCTCCGAACGGCTGCAATTATTATCGCCTTTTGAACCATGGACAGGAACTGATCTAATTGGTTTGAAATTATTGATCAAAACCAAAGATAAATGCACTACAGACCATATCTCAATGGCAGGCCCCTGGCTGAGATACAGGGGTCACCTGGATAATATCTCAAATAATATGCTTACCGGTGCGATTAATTTCTTTAATGAAAAAACAGATAGCATTAAAAGCCAGTTTACAGGTGAATATGATACGGTGCCAACAACCCAGAGAGCTTATAAGACCAGGGGTATTCACACTATTGTAGTAGGCGACCACAATTATGGCGAAGGGTCATCAAGAGAACATGCTGCAATGGAGCCAAGACATTTGGGCGTGAGAGTGATATTAGTAAAATCATTTGCTCGCATCCATGAGACCAACCTGAAAAAGCAAGGTATGCTGGCGCTGACGTTTGACAGCGAGAATGATTATGATAAAGTAAAAGAAAATGACACGATTGACATCACCGGCTTAACTGATTTTACACCCGGTAAGCCCTTAACGGTGGTATTGAACCATGCAAACGGAACAAAAGATGAAATAAAAGTCAACCATTCATACAATGAAAACCAGATAGAGTGGTTTAAAGCAGGATCTGCATTGAATCTTATTAGGAAGATAACTGTTTAGATAGAAATTCTCAAATATAGAAAAAAATCAACTTTCTATAAAAACGTATCTTATTTACTTTATCAGTATATTCACCTCGTTATTGATAATCTAAGACCAAATGCTGAAAGCCAATAATATCTTCAAATCCTACGGCTCCTTAAAAGTTCTGAAAGGTGTGGATATTGAAGTAAAAAAAGGCGAGATAGTCTCAATTGTTGGTGCATCAGGTGCGGGAAAGACTACTCTTCTCCAGATATTGGGAACATTAGATAAACCGGATGTACCGATAAAATCTTCTCAAACGGAACAAAGGGTAAGCATTATAATAGACAATACCGATATCAATTCTCTTACCGAAAAAAAAATAGCCGCCTTCAGGAATATACACATCGGTTTTGTATTCCAATTCCATCATTTATTACCGGAGTTTACAGCATTGGAAAACGTGTGCATACCGGCTTTTATTGCCAAAACACCTCATAAAAAAGCTGAGGATAATGCAAGAGAACTGCTTGCTTTTTTAGGTCTGAAAGAAAGATTGGAACACAAACCAAGTGAACTCTCCGGTGGCGAACAGCAAAGGGTTGCCGTAGCCAGGGCATTGATCAATAACCCGTCAATAATACTTGCCGATGAACCTTCGGGCAACCTTGACTCAAAAAATTCCAGCGAATTGCATAATTTGTTCTTTTCACTCAGAGATAAATACAACCAAACATTTATTATTACCACCCATAATGAAAAATTAGCTGATATGGCAGACAGGAAGCTGACGATGAAGGATGGGGTTATTGATAGATGATGGGAGATGGAATGTTATAAAGGATATAACTTCGTAAATTTATCGTATCGGAATTTCAAAAAATTCTATTTTTCCCGCAAAACTTCCGCCAGCTGGCGGATTAATAATAGCGCACTTTGCGGGCTTGGCGTGATTTGCGGGAGATAAAATAGCACATTAAATTTTTGTTTAATTTTTACAAAGTTATGTTCTTAAAATTAAGGATAAAGCAATTTGCATTATAATTTAGTGGAATTTAGTGCTTTTGTGTTTTTGTGGCAAATCAATCCACCAGCTGGCGGATGAAACTCCGATACATTTAACTAAAATTTAGCAGACAATCCAATTACCCCAAAAGAATAGCCATAACAGAATTCACCATATACCCCGATCGTTTTATTGAAATAATACCTTACGCCTGCATAAGGACTGAAAACCGGATAGTTTGAATAATTCATTGCAGTGTGAAAAGGATCATTTGTGCTCATATTATAAGATGGAATATAATACGCGAACATAATACCGGCATAAGGGTCAAAATCGCGAATACCTGTAAAATTGAAATGATAAGACCCTCTTGCACCGATAATAAGATATGACCAGCTTTCATTATAATGGTAAATAAAACTTGTCCGGTCATATTTAATGCTTTTTTGAGCAATCATCCCGCCAACTCCAAATGTGCCGGGACCAATATCCGAGATAATGCATTTTTCATACAAAAATGAAAAGGATGGTAATGCACTGTATCCTTTGCTCAAATTTATATAAACTCCGCCAAACCCTACTCCTGCATTAAGTGCATTAGTACCTTTATCAAAGGATTGTGCTTTGATTTGTGTAATACAGAACATCAATAATATAGGAAAAAAAGCACAACAAATGGTTTGTCTTTTGATTATTTGTTTATTACTCATAAAATAATTTTGATAATTTTTACGCAAATATACTTTAAATAAAAAGTTCCTATCATAGTACAAAGTTACAAACAAATTTTTTTTATTACAGCTATATTATATGTTATACTAGTACTAAATGCATAAATTGTAGTGATTATCATTAACTTCTCATACCATCTACTATATCATAGAATATCTCTCGTAAAGTATCGCAAAGAAATTATTTATTCATTTTATACTTTGTCCGCCAGCCGGCGGAGGCTTTGCTAGAAAAAATATTAATACTGCTTTTCATGCAACTAAGTACTAGTAAAGGTCAATCACAGTAATTTCCGGCAAAATCCCCACCCTGCCCATGTATCCGATAAATCCCAATCCCCTGTTTACGTACAAATATTGGTCACCTTCCCGGTATAAACCTGCCCATTGTTTATAAACATACTGGACAGGGCTCCATTTGAATCCAGGAATTTCTACGCCAAACTGCATTCCATGTGTATGTCCTGAAAAAGTGATGTCTATATCCTTGAATGACTTTGTTACTTCAGCATTCCAAAGAGACGGGTCGTGTGATAAAAGAAGCTTTACCGGCACATCTTCAGTTCCGGAGATTGCCTTTTGGAGATCTCCATACTTTGAAAAATGCATCTTATCACTCCAGTTTTCCACTCCCACAATCGCCAGTTTATCACGGTCTTTTTCCAATACATAACTTTCGTTCAACAATAACCTCCAACCTACTTCCCTGTGAATATCTTTCAGCCGTTCAAAGTTCCTTATCTGATCTTCTTTGCTATCCCATTTGGTATAATGCCCATAATCGTGGTTTCCCAATATCGAAAACACTCCAAGTGGTGCCTGAATATTTTTTAATATATCAATGAACTCCTCTGCTTCATCAGCCAAATTATTTACAAAATCGCCAGTAAAAAAAATGATGTCGGCTTTTTGCTCGTTAATAATATCTATTGCAGTTTGTAAAGGAGCTGCTGATACAAAGCTGCCAATATGTATGTCGGATATCTGCACTATTTTCAAGCCCACAAAATTTACAGGTAGGTTTGGTAAGTTGATCTTTACCGTTCTTAACCGGTAACTGAATGCCCCTTTGATCATTCCAAAAACAAAAGTGCAAAAGGGAATTGCAGCAGTGAATATTGCCAAATAACTTAAAAACTTTAACCTGCTGATCCCATTATTCTCACTTATTAAATCAGGGGTATAAAAAAATTGAATCACCAATCTGAAAAGCCGGATAACGTCATCTATCAATAAAGGTATTATTCCTGCCAGCTTGCAAACCATTACTATAATGATTAATGAAATACCGTAGAGCTTTACAAACTTGAAAGAACCTGCTGATGGTAAAAAAATAAAAGAGACAGCAAATACTATGGAAAAAACCGTAAAGCCCCAGTATATATAATAAATAAAATTCCTTGTTGACTGTGCTACATCTTCAAAAGCAGTTCTTATCCCATGGAAAAAATACCAATCAATAAGGAGAACTATAACTACAATGAATATCAGCTTGAACCACATTGATGCATTATTTTTTTTCAATAATACTATTTTAATAACAATTAAACGGACGGGTTATTTTTGACACAATTAGTTTATTGTAAAAAATTCCGTTTTCACTACAATAATAGAAATATATTATAAAAAAATATGAATGTTTATTATTAAATTATTCAAGATCAATTAAAATTTTCTTATATTTGCGACACCACAAGACAAAGGAAAATATATTTTTAAAATATTATATGACATTCAATTTTCTTTGAAACCTGACTAATATGAATAACAATTAACTTTTAATCTTTTAACATAAAATAAAAATAAAATGAACGGAAATAAAATAACAATGGAAAACGGGAAGCTCGTTGTTCCTGATGATCCTATCATCCCTTTTATTGAAGGTGATGGTACGGGACCTGACATATGGGCTGCATCGGTGAGAGTGTTTGATGCAGCGGTAGAAAAAGCTTATGGTGGAAAACGTAAAATTCAGTGGCTGGAAGTATTAGCCGGTGAAAGCTCCTTTAAAAAAACAGGTGAATGGCTACCGCAGGAAACCATTGATACATACAAAGAATACCTGGTGGGAATAAAAGGACCTTTAACAACTCCAATTGGAGGTGGTATTAGTTCTCTTAATGTTGCACTCCGGCAAAAACTTGATCTTTATGTTTGCTTACGCCCTGTAAAATATATTGAAGGCGTTCCTTCACCTGTTAAAAAACCTGAAGATGTAGATATGGTCATCTTCCGTGAAAACACTGAAGACATCTATGCCGGAGTTGAATGGCAGGAGGGCACACCGGAAGTTAAAAAAGTTATTAAATTCCTACAGGAGGAAATGGGAGTTAAAAAGATTCGTTTCCCGAATTCTTCCGGCATCGGTATCAAGCCCGTATCAAGCGAAGGGACTAAACGGCTTGTACGGGCTGCTATTGAATATGCTCTTAGAGAAGGACGTAAGTCTGTGATCCTTGTTCACAAAGGAAATATCATGAAATTCACCGAGGGCGCTTTCAGGGACTGGGGTTTTGAGGTAGCCACTCAGGAATACCGTGACAAAGTCGTAACCGAACGCGAAAGCTGGATCATTGGAAACAAAGACGCTAATCCCGACCTGACCATTGAAGAAAACGCCAAAATGCTTGAACCCGGGTATGATCTGTTAATTGATGCCAAAAAGAAAGAGAAACGCGATGAAGTTGAGCAAGCTCTCAAATTAATGCCAACACACGGCAACAGGCAATGGAAAAAGAAGATATTGATCAGGGATACTATCGCTGACATTACTTTACAGCAGGTTTTAACCCGTGCCAAAGAATTTGATGTTATTGCCACGATGAATCTAAATGGCGATTATCTTTCTGATGCATTAGCATCACAGGTTGGTGGTATTGGTATTGCTCCCGGTGCAAATATTAACTATATTACAGGACATGCAATATTTGAAGCAACACACGGTACTGCTCCTAAATACGCTAACCTTGATAAAGTTAATCCCGGTTCTGTAATTATTTCAGGATGTATGATGCTTAAATACATGGGATGGAATGAAGCAGAGGAGCTGATATGGAATGGATTAAAGAAAGCCATCGCTCAAAAACGGGTAACTTATGACTATCATCGTCTGATGGAAGGCGCTACTCTTTTGAAATGCTCAGAGTTTGGTACTGAAATCATTGCCAATATGGAGGAATTGGTTGTAGCATAAACCAGTCGGCAATCTTCAGTCAGCAGTTGACAGTTGACAAATTTCTAATGGGAGTGATAGGGTTTATGTTTTAACTTCAAAAAGTGAGTCCACTCTTAAAATGTATTTTTTTAAGCGAGATCGCGTGATTACGCCTAAAAAAAGATTTTCAATATGTTTTTGGAGTGGACTCAAAATGAAGAGTTAAATGAAAAAAAATATCGTAATCTGTGTAATCTTAATTAATCTGTTTAATCTGTGTTACGCACAGGATAAAGAGATAACAGAACAAAAAGAAAAAACAAAACTACATTTTAATATTGGGGGTAATATTTATTTCGGATATAGCAAAATCAATAATTTAGGTTCAATAGATAATTATTATAACCTTATTATTTCCGAAAACGATACCATTGAAAAAAAATTCACATCCAAGGCAGGAACAATATATGGCATATCTGGTCTCGCAAACCTGGTAGTAAACGACAGGTTCCATCTGAATGCAGGGATTCAGTTTCAGTCTCAACAAAACAATATAGAATTACAAGAGATAGACGACATCCCAAGTCAGGGAAGTTCGTACAATAAAATATCTTCCACCGCAAACATCTCTGTTTCTTCTCTTGCAATACCAATAACTGCAAAGGTCCGCTTCATGATAGGAGATAATAATCCTTATGAAGGGGAAATACATCCTTATTTAAGAGTTGGAATTTCGTTTGAAACACGATTAAGCAAAAAACTCGACTTTGATGAAAACCACATGGAATACAGAGAAACCCTCTCAGTAACCGATACAACATACAATGTATCCTTTTCCAATGCTAAATTAGATGGGTACGGTACCAGCGCTATCAATTTTATCATAGGAGCAGGGTTGGATTTTGTCCTGTTCGAACATGATAAAACCACATTCTTTATAGATATGACACTTTCCACTAATTTCAACCAGGAAAAATTGTGTGTAAGTAACCTTTCGTCAAAAAGTAACGTCAGTACTACAAATGGAGAAATATTTGATAAAGGAACAGCAGAAGGACTCTTTATAAATGATTGGAAAAGTACACATATTGGAATTTCTATTGGGCTTCTTTTTTAAGATTTACTAAATCCTGGGGATTTAGTAAATCTATACTTACACTACGCTATGGAGTAGGTAAAAAATTGACCGGAAGTAAGGGATGCAGTTGATGCCTGCCTGACGAAGTGCAATGAAGGCAGGGGTGGAACACCTATTCTTCTTTATTTCGTTTAAATCCTATTTGCTTTCTGGGCTTTTCCTGTTCTTTTATAAACTGCTTCAAGTAGTTAAAAATGAGTTCTATCTTTTTGTCCTGACCTGATACTTTCTTTCGTATTTCTTCCATTTCAAGCAACAGGTCCTTATGTGTAAGAAGCATTTCGCGCATCTTCACAAAAATGTCTATTATCCTTCTGCTCATTTGTATAGCTCTCTTGCTTTTTAACACATTAGCAAGCATCAGTATTCCGTGTTCGGTAAATGAGTAAGGTAAGTATTTGGAGTACTGTCCTCTTTTTAAGGTTGCAAATTGCGACCTCAAGTTATATTACTTTAACGGATGATGCTTCTCCAACTGCTTCTGCAGATCCTCATATCCGCTTGATACCTTTCTGTACTGCCTGTATTCAACAAAAATAAAAAAGGACATATAAATATATGCCCTTATTATAATTTGTTAATAATTGATTACTGCTGATATTCAGGTAGTTACATTGAGAATAATGATAGGGTGATAATTTGATACACTACCTAACAAATATAGTTATCTTTATGATCGTCAAAAATTTATAACTATGCAACAACTGACTTATAAAATACTAATGCACAAAGAACCCGAAGGACAGTACACAGTTACGGTTACGGCTTTGCCTGGTTGCGTTACTTTCGGGGAGAATGTTTATCACGCCATTAAGATGGCCAGAGAAGCTATTGAACTTTACATTGAGGAATTACAAGCAAGGAGATTGAAAAACATAAAATCCCTGGCTGATTTTACCAATATTTCTTATTAGAAACACTTTGTTGTAGTTTTACGGTAGAAGTTGAAGTGCCACTAATTACACGAATTAACACTAATTATTTATAATTTTTAATGCTATTTTTTACTTTTGAGGTAACATTATTATGAAACGGTCTTTAATCATTCAATTTAAACCCATAATCAATGCCTGTTCAGGAAAATGAAATAACTGCCAATGATGGCTTAACATTGAAAGGTAAGTTCTGGATGCCGGAATTCCAGCCCAGTTGCATCGTGTGTATAGTGCATGGCTTAGGCGAACATATTGGAAGATACAATCATGTAGCTGAATATTTCAATAAAAACAACATAGCTGTTTTTGCTTATGACCTGCGAGGGCATGGCAAATCGGAAGGAAAAAGGGGGCATACAGCATCTTATGACCTGCTGCTTGATGATGTGGAAATTATGCTAAATAAAGCACGCTCAGAGACTAATCAAAAACCTCCATTATTTTTATACGGTCATAGTTTAGGCGGAAATATTGTTGCAAATTATATTATAAAACGAAATGTTTCCGAGCTATCAGGTGCTGTAATTTCCTCCCCATGGTTGCGTCTGGCATTTGAACCGCCAGCCTTCAAAGTTATATTAGGACAGCTTATGTCAAAAATATATCCTGCCTTAACTCAACACAACGGCATTGATCCTAATGACCTTTCCAAAGACCAGGAAGTAGTGAGAGCATATATTGAAGATCCGCTTGTTCATTCAAAAATATCTGCTGGAATGTTCGTTAATGCTTATAAAGCCGGTCTCTGGGCAATAGATAATGCTGATAAGCTGAAAATACCTATTTTGGTCATGCATGGAGGGGAAGATAAGATCACTTCGGCTGAAGCTACAAGTGAATTTGTAAAAAATGCCGGAGAAAATGCCAAATTAAAAATATGGGAAGGACTGCGCCACGAACCGCATAATGAAATTGAGAAGGAGGAAGTGTTGAGTTATATGAAGGATTGGTTGTTAAAAGAAAGGTAGTTATATAAGGGATTCTTTTATACATAAACCCTGTCAGAGTTCATTAATCAAAAAACTGCAAACCTATTAATATTAGTGGTTGTTAGTTTTAAAACTCTGACAGGGTTTTAAAGTTCTGGTTCCAAACCCTGTCAGTGTTTATTAATTAATCAAATAGCTGCAAACCAGTCAATTTTGGTGGATATTGATGACAATAGATAATATTCTCTCTATCTTCAAACAATTCAATAACTTCCTCACGCATTAATAAGGTCGGTTTACAGGACAAGATGGTATTGTATGATGAAAATTTCCAGTCTTCAATTTTTTCACAAAAACCATGTTCAACAGGGTTGTAATGAATATAATGAACCAACTTTCTTAAATATTTTATATCATTTACTTCTTTTCTTTTGAAATTCGGCATAAACAAACTTCCTTTTCTTCCCTGTTCTTTGTTAAATGACTGTGTATAGGAGCTGAATAAGTTTGAGAATTCTTTACTGACAAGCTTTCCAAAAGTTTGGGACTTTTGGAAAGCTCTTTCATATCTTCGTGTATATTTTTTTACAAAATATTCTTTTAATTTCTTTTCTTCTTTTAATCTTATCAAAAAATGAAAATGGTTTGGCATCAAGCAATAAGCAAAAGTATCCGTTACAGGATTAATATATTCAGCATATTTTTTTAAAAAGTAATGGTAGTTACTCTCGTTAATAAATATATCGTCATTACCATTAGCGTGATTATAAATCTGATAATATTTATCCGGTTCTAATGGTACTGGCATTTTAATACAACTTTTGGAAAGTAGATTTACAAATTTGCATTTAAGTGTCAAAATTAAATCTAATTTTATAAAACTTTTTATTAAATATATTATAACTTTCCAAAAGTTTTAAAAAAGTTGGGTTATATACAACTTTTGGAAAGTTAATCTACAAATTTAAATTAACGTGTCAAAATTAAATTTAATATTACAAAAATTGTTTTATTTGATATATTATAACTTTCCAAAAGTTCCAATAAAAATAACTATAATAATTTTAATTTTTACTATGAGTTGTTCAACAGGTATAATAAAAAAAATTGACATCCAGGGTCACAGGGGCTGCCGCGGCCTCATGCCTGAAAATTCTATTCCTGGATTTATAAAAGCTGTTGAGATCGGTGTTAACACCCTGGAAATGGATGTAGTTATATCCATGGATAAAAAAGTATTACTATCGCACGAGCCATTCCTTTCCCATAAAATTTGCCTAAACTCTGATGAGCAAGAAATACACAAAAAAGATGAAACGAATTACAATCTGTTCCAGATGACTTATGAAGAGATCAAAAAATGTGATTGTGGTACAAAACCTCACTCCCGCTTTCCCTCTCAGAAAAAACTACCAATTTACAAGCCGTTACTGTCAGAAGTGATAGACACTATTGAGCAATATATTAACTCTAATTCCCTGCCCCCTGTACAATACAACATTGAAACAAAATGCACTCCAGACGGTGACGGGATATTCCATCCCCTGCCATCAGAATTCGTTGATCTTTTATTTGATGTTATAAAAGAAAAAGACATTTTACATAGAACTATCATTCAATCTTTTGATCTCAGGATCTTGCAAATAGTCAAAGGAAAATACCCTGACATGACATTGTCTTTGCTTATTGATAATAATTACAGCCCTGATGGTAATATTACCAAGTTAGGATTCATTCCTGATATATATAGCCCACAATATCTGCTTGTTGATAACGGTCTTTTAGAATATGCAGAAAAAAACAAAATGAAGGTGATCCCTTGGACTGTGAATGAGCAAGAACTCATGAAACTATTAATAGAGTTGGGCGTTGATGGGATTATTACGGATTATCCGGATAGGATGATGGAGGTAGTCCGTGGATTGCAGGAGTAGCAGTGGCAGTTGGTAGCCGGCAGTCAAGCAATTTCGATATGTCTGGGCAGTAGTGTCGTGTCAACTATAATTTGGCAGAAATAAAAAAATATGGATATAGAGGATATAAGGGATATATACATAAAACTCCTATATCCCAATGTCATTAAGTTAAGGACTTAAAACATTGATATACAATAGTTTAAAAATTCATTAAGCACCAAATCACAATCAACAAATTTCAAATAAATTCCAATTACCAAAATTCAAAATTCCAAAAAATTCTTAAATCCCCAGGC
>JBDRNO010000135.1:0-20456 GCA_043811005.1 Bacteroidota bacterium
AACTGATTTGGTAAATAACGAATTATTTAATAAAATTGTACCATATTTGAAGTTGGGGGAATAACTAATAAAAAGAGATCATAACTTCTAAAAAATCAGTTACTTAAAATGAAGTGAAGCAAAACAAAATATAGTTACTAGGTACTGGGTACTGGTTTGTTGGATATTGGATATGTGAAATTTTTCACATAAAAGGACTGACTAACCGATTAACTGAAAACGGACTACCGAAACCCGATAAACCGAATTTTGAATATCGAATGCCGAATAAAGCAAACCTATAATCATGATGCCCAGAACCCAGTACCAAGAACCCAGAACCTGATTATTTAATGCAAAAAGATTGATGCTAATATATACTTTAATTAAAATATTAAAAACCTTATATAATTAAAAAAATGGACTTCAGTTACAATGAAAATCAGCAAATGATAGAGGGAATGATCCGCGACTTTGGCGAAAAACATATTAAGCCAAAGATGATGGAGTGGGATGAGACACAAAAATTCCCTGTTGATCTTTTTAAAAAATTAGGTGAATTGGGTTTAATGGGAGTTCTGGTACCTCTTGAGTATGGAGGAGCGGGCTTTGATTATATGGAATATATAACATCCATCGTTGAGCTGTCAAAGATTGACGGCTCTATCGGTCTTTCAATGGCTGCCCACAATTCCTTATGCACCAACCACATCCTCATGTATGGGAACGAGGAGCAAAAGAAAAAATGGCTGCCAAAATTAGCCACCGGTGAATGGATAGGCGCCTGGGCTTTAACAGAACCCAATACCGGCTCTGATGCCCTGAACATGAAAACCACCGCTGTTGAGGACGGAGACCATTGGATTATCAACGGCACCAAAAACTGGATCACTCACGGCACTTCGGGTGATATTACGGTTTTGCTTACCCGCACTGGTAAACCCCGTGATTCACACGGTGTTACGGCTTTTGCCGTGGAAAAGGGCACACCAGGCATCACCGGAGGAAAAAAAGAAAATAAGCTGGGAATGAGAGCTTCTGAAACAACAGAGGTAATACTTGACAATTGCAGGGTTCATAAAGATAATATGCTGGGCGAAAAAGGCGAAGGATTCATCCAGGCAATGAAAGTGCTGGATGGAGGGAGGATCTCCATCGCATCCCTGGCTCTTGGAATTGCCAAAGGCGCTTATGAAGCTGCCGTTAAATATGCAAAAGAGAGAGAACAATTCGACCAGCCAATTGCTAACTTCCAGGTGATTGCCTTTAAGCTGGCTGATATGGCTGTTCAAATAGAAGCCGCTGAATTACTTACTTTCCAGGCAGCATACCTTAAAAATAAAGGCGAAAACTCTACTAAGGAATCTGCTATGGCAAAATATTATGCATCTGAAGTGTCTGTAAGAGTTGCAACCGATGCAATACAGATATTTGGCGGCTATGGTTATACCAAAGATTTCCCAGTTGAAAAATACTACCGCGATTCTAAACTTTGCACTATCGGTGAAGGAACTACTGAAATTCAGAAGCTTGTTATTTCCAACCAGATCTTAAAATAATTTTGAATTAATAAATCATTACCGTATCTTTGCCACCCCAAAAAAAAACATACATACAAAAAATAAAATTATATGATCATTATTCCAATCAATGAAAGCGATACAATAGAAAGAGCTTTAAAAAAATACAAAAAAAAGTTTGAAAAGACAGGTGTAATAAGGGAGTTAAGAGAAAGGCAGCAATTTACAAAACCTTCCATTATAAAAAGGAATAGCAAGCAAAAAGCTATTTACGTAAGAAAAATACAGGAACTAGAAATGTAGTTGTTCATGTGTCAAAAAAATTCACCCGAAAAGTATAACCTTTTGAAGTTATTTTCGTTTAAGTAAGAAAGAAATTCCCCTCCTTTTTGTATGCATAGAAACAATTTTTTTCAGTATCTCCAATATGAGAAACGTTATTCTCCACATACAATTCTTGCCTATAAAAGTGATTTGAATCAATTTTATTCCTTTCTCAACCATGCTTATCAATTAGATGAGATTAAAGAGGTAAATCATCAGATCATCCGCTCATGGATTGTGAGTTTAATGGAAACCCGGATTTCTCCCCGTTCTGTTAACCGGAAAATTACGGTTCTCAAATCATATTATAAATTCTTGTTGAGGGAAAAAGCGGTGAATAAAAACCCTATGGTTAAAATTCTCGCCCCTAAAACATCCAAAAAACTTCCACCCTTTGTAGAAAAAGCCAAAATGGACATGCTCCTTGATAGTGTAGATTTCGGTGACGGATATACTGCCATAAGGGATAAATTGATCCTCGAAATGCTTTATTCAACAGGTATTCGCTTGTCCGAATTGATTAACCTTAAAATAAATGATGTAGATATATTTAATAGCACTATTAAAGTTCTTGGAAAAAGAAATAAAGAGCGCATAATACCTTTCGGCAATAATCTAAAAAAAATAATTGCGGATTATATAGAAAAGAAAGCGGATGTTATTGCGTGCCTGGGCGCAAGTTCTCCATCTCCACCAGCTGGCGGAAGGAACGGCCAGTCCCGTACCGAAGGTCTGGAGGAGGGGTTATTTTTTCTTACAGGAAAAGGTGAAAAAATGTACCCTAAGCTCGTTTATCGAATTGTAAATAACTATCTTAGTAAAGTTACGACAATATATAAAAAAAGCCCTCATATTCTTAGGCATACTTTTGCCACACACATGTTAAATAATGGAGCGGATTTAAATGCGGTTAAAGAATTGTTGGGACATTCAAACTTGTCGGCAACCCAGATTTATACACATAATACCATAGAAAAATTAACAAAAATATACAAACTTGCTCATCCTAGATCCTGAATACTTAATATATGTATAAATTTACATAAAAACATTAAGAACATAGCTGCTCTATTTAATTAAAAATTATGGATCGGGGATTGGGAAAAAAGTTATTTAAATTAGCGATAGAAGTAATAAAAAATTTTAAGGAATATAAAAAACACTCCAGAAATTACTGTGATTAAATACCAGTTAACAATAATAAATAACCAAAATAATGGGGAGGTAATCAATGAAAGTTAAAATTCATTCTATCCGCTTTGATGCAGATAACGACTTGCTGAAGTTTATTAAGGGTAAAATTGATAAATTAAAACTTTTTAATAATCAAATAATAAATAGTGAAGTTTTTCTTCGTGTAAATAAATCAAGTAAAACTGACAACAAAGTTGCTGAAATAAGAATAAACGTCCCAGGCAAAGAATTATTTGCAAAAAAACAAGGTAAATCTTTCGAGGAAGCAACAGATGCTGCAGTAGAAGCTCTTCGCAGACAATTGAAAAAGCATAAAGAAAAATTTAAAAGGGAATAGAGCAGCTATAATATTAAATTCCAGTATCTATTCATCCTATTTTGAAATTGCGAATAACTTCTAATTCCTAAATAGTTAAAGTACCAGCTTATACTTACATAAAAATTGCTACATAAAAAAAAGCAAATTAAGTTTTGTATATAAATAATAAATTTTATACATTTGCAAACTTTTTGGAGGGGGTGATTTTCCTTGAATTTTAATAGCATAATAACATTGAACCCGCCAATGTAATACAGTTGGTCATTCCGATAATATTGGACCGACATGCCATTGCAGATTAACAGGTGAGGGTCCCGACATGCCAATGTAGCTCAGTTGGTCAGAGCAGCTGATTTGTAATCAGCTGGTCGGGGGTTCGAATCCCTCCATTGGCTCTTAAAGCATACCGGGATTATCAGCCGGTCGGGAAGTTGAATCTATTCATTGGATCATGTTCATTATAAGAATGATACCAAGCAGGGGAGATACCGAAGCGGTCAAACGGGGCAGACTGTAAATCTGTTGGCAAAGCCTTCGTAGGTTCGAATCCTGCTCTCCCCACAAAATCATTTATTGATTTTGTGATTTGGAGATTGAATAAATCACAATAAATAAAATAAAATCAATAAATGAACCTGCGGTGATAGCTCAGTTGGTAGAGCATCAGCCTTCCAAGCTGAGGGTCGCGGGTTCGAATCCCGTTCGCCGCTCCAACACATTTGGTGATTTAGTGATTTCATTATTTAGCAGGAATAAAATTATAAAATTAGATTTACATTTGAAAAAACATTAAATCGTAAAATCAGCAAATCACTGATATGCCCTTGTAGCTCAGTTGGTAGAGCAACTCCATGGTAAGGAGTAGGTCAGTGGTTCGAATCCGCTCATGGGCTCTATAAAATTAAAATAAGAATACATAATATAATTAACCCATATTAAACCATTTAATAATCACATTAATCCGTATAAACGGGATAAAAACAAAAATTAAGTCATGGCAAAAGAAAAATATAATCGTTCCAAACCACACGTTAATATAGGAACGATTGGTCACGTAGATCATGGAAAAACAACCTTAACGGCTGCTATCACACAGGTACTGGCAAAAAAGGGGCTGTCTGTAATAAGGTCATTTGACTCAATAGATAACGCACCCGAAGAGAAAGAAAGAGGTATAACAATCAATACAGCGCACATTGAATATGAAACAGAAAACAGGCACTATGCACATGTTGACTGCCCGGGACACGCAGACTATGTTAAAAACATGGTGACAGGAGCAGCTCAAATGGACGGTACTATCTTAGTAGTTGCCGCTGATGATGGACCTATGCCTCAAACCAGGGAGCATATCCTTCTCGCCCGCCAAGTTGGTGTACCGGAGATAGTTGTTTATATGAACAAGGTTGATCTGGTAGATGATGAAGAACTCCTTGAATTAGTAGAAATGGAGATACGAGAACTATTATCATTCTACGAATTTGACGGAGATAATATTCCCGTTATTCGCGGTTCAGCATTAAAAGCTCTGAATGGGGATCCGAAGGAAGAGGATATAGTATTAGAATTATTGAAGGCTGTTGATGAGTATATTCCCATTCCTCTAAGAGACACTGAAAAAGATTTCCTGATGCCTGTTGAGGATGTTTTCTCTATTACCGGCAGGGGTACAGTAGGCACGGGAAGGATTGAAACGGGTGTTATTAACACAGGAGATGAAGTTGTTATGATCGGTATGGGGGCTGAAGGAAGAAAAACCGTTGTGACAGGAGTAGAGATGTTTAGAAAAATATTAGACAGGGGTGAGGCAGGTGATAATGTAGGATTATTATTACGAGGGGTTGATAAAGATGAAATTAGTAGGGGAATGGTAATTGCCAAGCCAGGTTCTATTACACCTCACACAGAATTCAAAGGTGAAGTGTATGTATTAAAAAAAGAAGAGGGAGGACGCCATACTCCTTTTCATTCTAAATATCGTCCACAGTTTTTCTTAAGGACAACTGATGTAACTGGAGAAGTTTTTTTAGAAAAAGGCAGAGAAATGGTAATGCCTGGTGATAATGTTACTGTAAATGTTAAACTAATTTCCCCAGTTGCGATGAATAAAGGTTTACGATTCGCAATTCGCGAGGGAGGAAGGACTATTGGCGCAGGTAAGGTGACTGAAATAATTAAGTAATTCGGCTCACCACGGGTACAGTTAAAGTGACAGAATAATGATCTTCCCGTCTGTCACCAATGATAATCATAAATCTGACCAATTGGTTGATTACAGGTCTCACCGCCTGCTAAAAAAATAGGTGAGTAGCTCAATTGGTAGAGCGCTGGTCTCCAAAACCAGAGGTTGCGGGTTCAATTCCTGCCTCACCTGCGATAACTGGTAGGAAAACCCCAAGAGTGCTTGTTCACAGCCGGAGGTTGATTCGCCTCAAGCGGAAAGTCATGCCTGTTCCACGATTTAACGGGCAAACAAAATCATTAGCAGGGACTCTCAGCCCAACAATGATCATGATTAACCGAGAGAACCTCTTTACTTGTGTAATTTTAAAAAGGTGCTGAAAATAAAAGGATATCTTGAAGAAACTGTTAATGAACTTTTACACAAAGTTTCATGGCCAACCTGGAATGAGTTGCAAAACAGCGCTATTGTTGTAGCTATTGCTTCAGTTATTATTGCTATTATTATTTATATAATGGATACTTTTTTTAACTGGTTCATGAAATTCTTTTACAGTATATTTTAATTGAAAAATTGGATAATTCTTTATTAATCAACCAAATAACTAATCAAGCAGGAATGAGTGAAACACAAAAAAAATGGTATGTAGTAAGAGCAATTAGCGGAAAAGAGAATCAAATAAAAGAATACATTGAGTCGGAAATCAATCGCCTAAAGCTTAATAAACATATTTCTCAAATATTAATACCAACAGAAAAGATCTATCAAATCAGGAATGGAAAGAAAATAAGCAAAGAGAGGAATTTCTTCCCTGGATATATACTCATAGAAGCTGACTTAATAGGAGAAATACCTCACGTTATTAAAAGCATTAACGGAGTCATTGGTTTTTTAGGCACAAAAAACGGGAATCCTATTCCTTTACGTCCTGCTGAGATCAACAGAATATTAGGTAAGGTTGATGAATTGGAAGAAAGTGGTGAAGAACTTAATATACCTTTTATTGTTGGCGAAACCATAAAAGTCATTGATGGACCATTTAACAGCTTCACTGGCGTCATCGAAGAAATAAATGAAGATAAGAAGAAATTGAAAGTAATGGTGAAGATCTTCGGGAGAAAAACTCCTCTAGAATTGAATTACATGCAAGTTGAAAAAGAAAGTTAATCATTATGGCAGAAAACATTTCAGGGATAATTAAATTGCAAATCAGGGGTGGAAATGCAAACCCTGCACCGCCTATTGGCCCTGCCTTGGGTGCCAAGGGGGTTAATATTATGGACTTTTGCAAGCAATTTAATGGCAGAACTGAAACAAAAAAAGGCAAATTACTTCCTGTTATTATCACTGTTTATACAGATAAATCCTTTAACTTTATTATTAAGCAACCTCCTGTAACGGCACAGCTAAAAGAAATTACAAAAGCGAAATCAGGATCACCTGAACCAAACAGACAAAAAGTGGCTTCGATATCATGGGAACAAATCAGAACAATAGCAGAAGAAAAAATGCCTGACCTGAATGCTTTCACTATTGAAGCAGCAATGAATATGGTTGCAGGAACTGCCAGAAGTATGGGAATAACTATTAAAGAAAAATCCGAGGACACAAGTACTTCCAAGCCTACCCCGATAACGTCTGAAATTTAATATTAAGAACATAACTTTACAAATCTATTAAATTAAATTATTTAATGTCAAAATCAACAAAGAACAGAAAAGAAGTATTATTAAAATTTGATAATATCAAAGAGTATCCTTTAACCGAAGCTGCGCAACTTGTAAAGGATATAACAACAACCAAGTTTGATTCATCAGTAGATTTGGGTGTATCCCTGGGTATTGACCCCCGTCAATCTAATCAAATGGTAAGAGGCACAGTTTCTCTGCCTCATGGAACTGGAAAAGAACTTAAAGTATTAGTATTATGTTCGCCTGATAAAGAAGATGAAGCCAAACAAGCCGGAGCCGATTATGTTGGATTAGATGAGTACATCGATAAAATAAAACAGGGCTGGACGGATATTGATGTTATTATTACCATGCCAAGTGTTATGCCAAAGGTTGGAGCCCTTGGTAAAATTTTAGGCCCCAGGGGATTAATGCCAAACCCCAAAACAGGTACTGTAACAATGGATATAGGTAAAGCTGTTAGCGAAGTCAAAAAAGGTAAAATAAACTTCAAGGTCGATAAATATGGAAATATCCATTCATTAATAGGAAAAGTTTCTTTTGACAGGGATAAGATCGCTGAAAATGCGAAAGAACTATTGCAAACAATTATAAAGTTGAAACCCGCGTCTGCAAAAGGAACCTATATAAAAAAAATAACCCTGTCCAGTACTATGAGTCCTGGCATTAAAATAGACTCCAAATCAATTGAATAACAAATCAAGAACGTACCCTTACAAATTATTTAATATTGAAATCCCGATATAATATATCATGACCAGAAAAGAAAAAGATCAATTCATTGATACCTTAGCTGAAAAACTGACAAATAACAATAATTTTTATTTGACGGATATATCCGAATTAACTGTTCGCGATTCAAACGAACTGAGAAGATTATTTTTCAATAATGGAATTAGTATTGAAGTAGTGAAAAACACATTACTCAAGAAAGCAATGGTAAAGGTAAAGGAAAATTATGAATCTTTTCATGACATACTGAAAGGGAATACGGCAATTATCTTTTCAGAGCTTGGTGCTATTCCTGCAAAATTGATTAAACAATATCGAAAAAAGCACAACAAGCCAATTTTAAAAGCTGCTTATGTTGAAGAGACGCTCTATTTAGGTGATGAGCAATTAACAGTTCTGTCCGTTTTAAAATCTAAAGATGAAATTGTCGGAGATATTATTAATTTGTTGCAATCTCCACTAAAAAACATAATATCAGCTTTACAATCCGGACGAAACAAACTCTGTGGAATTTTGGAAACACTTTCTAAAAAAAGCGAATAAATTCCGATACAATTAAAATAAATATCCATAAAATTAAACTAAAATCAAACTAAAATCAAAATGACCGATTTGAAAACATTTGCAAACCAGTTAGTTAATCTAACAGTAAAAGAAGTAAACGAATTGGCTCAAATCCTAAAGGATGATCACGGCATTGAGCCGGCAGCCGCAGCACCTATTGCCGTTGCTTCTGGTATAAGCGAGGAAGAAGGTGGAGCTAAAGAGGAAAAATCTACTTTTAATGTAATCCTCAAAGCGCCTGGTGGAGCTAAATTAGCAATAGTTAAATTAGTTAAGGAACTCACCGGATTGGGACTCAAAGAATCAAAAGAACTAGTTGATGCAGCTCCCAAAGCCATTAAAGAAGGAGTATCAAAAGAAGAAGCTGAAGCTCTAAAAAAACAGCTGGAAGAAACAGGAGCCGAAGTTGAACTCAGTTAATGTATCTCTTTTTTTGCAGTCATGTATATATTATCCTGTTTCCCCAAAAGTCGGGAAACAGGGTAAATTTACAAAGTTCTATTCTTAACTCAGTCTGCCAATATGCAGGCTCAAAAATCATAATAAATTGGTAACAAGCGAAAAACCAAAGAGGATTAGTTTTTCCTCTTCAAAAAACCCAATCCCTTATCCCGATTTCTTAGAAATTCAGCTTAAATCATTCCAGGATTTTTTTCAGTTAGAAACTGCACCTGAAAACCGCAGGAATGAAGGACTGTATAAAGTTTTTAGTGAGAATTTTCCTATTACTGATACACGTAACAACTTTGTCCTTGAATTTTTGGATTATTTCGTTGATCCTCCCAGGTATGACATTGACGAATGTATTGAAAGGGGTTTGTCACACAGTGTACCTCTAAAAGCAAAATTGAAATTATATTGTACTGATCCCGAACACGAAGATTTTGAAACAATTGTTCAGGATGTTTACTTAGGGACAATTCCTTATATGACCCCTAAAGGAACTTTTGTAATCAATGGTGCTGAGAGGGTTATTGTGTCTCAATTGCATCGTTCACCAGGTGTATTCTTCGGACAGAGTTTCCATGCCAATGGAACCAAATTGTATTCAGCAAGGGTTATTCCTTTTAGAGGTTCATGGATAGAATTTTCTACTGATATTAATAATGTGATGTATGCATATATTGATCGCAAGAAAAAACTACCTGTTACAACTTTGTTAAGAGCAATAGGATATGAGGGCGATAAAGACATCCTTGAAATATTTAATCTGGCAGACGAGATAAAGGTAAATAAGGTGGGACTTAAAAAAACAATTGGACGAAAATTAGCTGCACGTGTTTTAAAAAGCTGGATAGAAGACTTTGTTGATGAAGATACGGGAGAAGTTGTATCAATTGAGCGTAATGAAATTATTATTGACCGCGAAACAAATATCGAAGAAAATCATATTGATATCATACTGGATTCCGGTGCAAAAACAATTATTCTTCATAAAGAAAATATTGACTCTTCAGACTATGCTATTATTTACAATACGCTTCAAAAAGACCCATGTAATTCTGAGAAAGAAGCAATTGAACATATATATCGCCTGTTGAGAAGTGCAGAACCTCCTGATGAAGAAACTGCCAGGAGTGTTATTGATAAATTATTCTTCTCTGAAAAGAGGTATGATCTTGGTGAAGTTGGCAGATACAGGATCAATAAAAAATTGAACCTGAATATTGCCATGGAAACCAGAACACTTACTAATGAAGATATCATTTCAATCATCAAATATTTAATTCAACTGATTAATTCCAGAACCGATGTTGATGATATTGATCATTTAAGCAACAGGCGTGTGCGAACCGTTGGCGAACAATTACATACGCAGTTTGGCATTGGTTTGGCAAGGATGTCAAGAACTATTCGTGAGAGGATGAATGTACGGGATAATGAAGTATTTACCCCAATAGATTTAATTAATGCGAAAACTTTATCAGCAGTTATTAATTCATTCTTCGGCACAAACCAATTATCCCAGTTTTTAGATCAAACAAATCCGCTTGCAGAACTAACTCATAAGAGAAGAATGTCTGCACTGGGACCAGGTGGTTTATCACGCGAAAGAGCTGGGTTTGAAGTAAGAGACGTACATTATACACACTATGGTCGCCTTTGCACAATTGAAACACCTGAAGGCCCCAATATAGGATTAATTTCATCTCTTTGCGTTTATGCTAAAATCAATAACCTCGGTTTTATTGAAACTCCTTACAGAACAGTAACTGATGGAAAAGTAGATATTGACAAACCTGTCGTTTATAAAAGCGCAGAAGAAGAAGATAAACAAGTAATTGCACAGGCAAGTGCTACTATTGATGATAAAGGTTATTATATAAATGATAAGGTGAAAGCCCGTTTCGAAGGAGACTTTCCAATCGTTGATCCCAAGAAAGTTGACCTAATGGACGTGGCCCCTAATCAGATTACCTCTATTGCTGCATCATTAATTACATTTTTAGAACATGATGACGCTAACCGCGCTTTAATGGGTTCTAATATGATGCGCCAAGCTGTTCCTTTAATGCGTTCAGAGCAAACCATTGTTGGAACTGGCATGGAATCCATTGTAGCTAAAGATTCAAGAGTCTTAATTAATGCAGAGGGAGATGGTGTAGTTGAATATGTGGATGCAAATGAAATTGTTATTAGATATACACGTAGTGATGAAGAAAAATTAATCAGTTTTGAAGATGATATAATAAACTATCGGCTCACAAAGTTTAAAAAGACAAATCAAAATACCTGTATTAATTTAAAACCCATTGTAAAAAAAGGAGAAAAAGTAAAACATGGTCAGGTATTATGCGAGGGCTTTGGTACAAAAGACGGTGAATTAGCTCTCGGGAAAAACCTTAAAGTTGTTTTTATGCCTTGGAAAGGATACAATTTTGAGGATGCAATTGTTATATCGGAAAAAGTTGTCAGAGAAGATGTTTTTACATCAGTACATATAGATGAATTTAATCTCCAGGTTAGAGATACTAAAAGAGGCCTTGAAGAATTAACAGCTGACATACCCAATGTGAGTGAAGAAGCTACTAAAGAATTAGATGGGAATGGATTGATAAGGATCGGTGCCTATGTGAAACCAGGGGATATCCTGATTGGTAAAATAACCCCGAAAGGTCAAACCGACCCTTCACCTGAAGAAAAATTATTAAGAGCAATCTTTGGAGATAAAGCAGGGGATGTCAAGGATGCTTCACTCAAAGCCCCCCCATCATTTGAAGGCGTAGTCATTAATAAAAAATTATTTTCAAGGGCTTTCAAAGACAGGAAGGACAGGGTTGATGAAAAGAAAATTCTTGAAAATATGAATAAAGAATATGAAAAAGTCTCTGATAAGCTAAAATCAAAACTAATCGATAAACTATTTATTCTCGTTAGCGGTAAGACTTCACAGGGGGTTACAAACAAATTTAAAGAAATAGTTGTTTCCAAAGGGACCAAGTTTACTCAAAAAACATTACAAAAGATAAATTTCACCGATATAAATCCAAATAAATGGACCACTGATAAGAAAAAAAACGTTCTTATAAAGACCTTGCTTCATAATTACGATATCAAATCAATGGATTTATTTGGTATTTATAGGAGGAAAAAATTCACTGTTTCAATTGGCGATGAGCTCCCTAAAGGTATAATACAATTGGCGAAAGTTTACGTAGCTCAAAAACGCAAACTGAAAGTTGGTGATAAATTAGCAGGACGACATGGCAACAAAGGTATTATTGCTAAAATAGTTAGTCAGGAAGATATGCCTTTTCTTGAAGACGGAACTCAAGTAGATATTGTACTAAATCCCCTTGGAGTTCCTTCACGTATGAACCTGGGACAGATTTATGAATCCGTCTTGGGTTGGGCTGGTGATAAATTAGGCGTGAAATTCTCTACTCCTATTTTTGATGGAGCTACAATGGAAGATATTAATGAATATACAAAAAAAGCAAACCTTCCTATGTTCGGAGAAACTTATTTGTACGATGGCTGTACTGGTGAACGGTTCGACCAACCAGCAACTGTTGGTGTTATATATATGATGAAATTAGGGCACATGGTTGACGACAAGATGCATGCTCGTTCTATAGGCCCATATTCATTAATAACTCAGCAACCCCTTGGCGGTAAAGCTCAATTCGGTGGTCAAAGGTTTGGTGAAATGGAAGTTTGGGCGCTTGAAGCTTTTGGAGCTTCACACTTATTGCAGGAAGTTCTTACAGTCAAATCTGATGATGTTGTTGGAAGGGCCAAAGCTTATGAATCTATTGTTAAGGGTGAGCCCATGCCTCCCCCGGGTATACCCGAATCTTTCAATGTACTACTTCATGAGTTAAGAGGATTGGGATTAAATATTACTCTTGATTAATATGAAAAAAAATAAATTCTGAAATAAATTTTACTACAAAATTGAAATTCCGACACTATAAATAATATGGCTTTTATAAGAGAGAATAAAGAAAGCAAATTAAAAAGTGATTTTACAAGAATCACAATTGGGTTGTCTTCACCTGAAGTTATACTTGAAAATTCAAGAGGTGAAGTATTAAAGCCCGAAACAATAAATTACCGTACTTATAAACCAGAAAGAGACGGTTTATTTTGCGAGAGAATCTTCGGCCCGATAAAAGACTGGGAATGTCACTGTGGAAAATATAAAAGGATACGTTATAAAGGTATAATATGTGACAGATGTGGCGTAGAAGTTACTGATAAAAAAGTACGCAGGGATCGAACAGGTCATATTCAATTAGTTGTGCCTGTGTGTCATATATGGTATTTTAGATCTCTGCCAAATAAAATAGGATATCTGTTAGGTTTACCTACTAAAAAGCTCGATACAATCATCTACTATGAAAGATATGTGGTTATTAATCCCGGTATTGCAAAAAACAAAGAAAATGAACCATTAAAATATCTTGATTTCCTAACCGAAGAAGAATACATAGAGATAATTGAATCACTTCCCAAGGAAAACCAATATTTGGATGACACTGATCCTGATAAATTTATTGCTGCAATGGGCGCACAAGCGATACATGATTTATTAGCACGACTTAAATTAGATGAATTGTCTTACACATTAAGGCACAAAGCAAATACCGAGACATCCCAGCAACGTAAAAATGAAGCATTAAAACGACTCCAGGTTGTTGAAGCATTCAGAGAAGCCAATAAGCATATTGAAAACAGACCGGAATGGATGGTAATTAAAATTGTCCCTGTAATCCCTCCCGAGTTGCGTCCACTCGTACCTCTTGATGGAGGCAGGTTTGCTACATCTGATCTGAACGATCTATATAGAAGAGTGATCATCAGAAACAATCGCTTAATGCGGCTAATAGAAATTAAAGCACCTGAAGTCATCCTTCGCAATGAAAAACGCATGCTCCAGGAATCTGTTGACTCCTTGTTTGATAATTCCAGAAAGTCAAGTGCAGTTAAAACGGATTCTAACAGACCTTTAAAATCATTAAGTGATAGTTTAAAAGGAAAACAAGGTAGATTCCGCCAAAATTTATTAGGGAAGAGGGTTGATTATTCTGCTCGTTCAGTCATTGTGGTCGGACCTGAATTACAACTCCATGAATGTGGTATACCTAAAGACATGGCTGCAGAACTGTACAAACCATTTATTATCCGAAAATTAATTGAAAGAGGAATTGTTAAGACCGTAAAATCCGCAAAAAAACTTGTTGATAAAAAAGAACCAATTATCTGGGATATATTGGAAAATGTATTGAAAGGGCACCCCGTCCTACTGAATCGAGCACCAACCCTTCACCGGTTAGGTATTCAGGCATTTCAGCCAAAGTTAATTGAAGGTAAGGCGCTTCAGTTACACCCATTGGTTTGTACCGCTTTTAATGCCGATTTTGATGGTGACCAAATGGCAGTTCATCTACCTCTTGGAAATGCAGCTATTTTAGAAGCTCAATTATTAATGCTCGCATCTCATAATATTTTAAACCCTGCTAATGGTGCACCTATTACTGTTCCCTCTCAGGATATGGTGCTTGGCTTATATTATATGACAAAAGGTTTGAGAAGTGAAAAGATTGCCAGTGCCAATAAAACCAGAACTGAAGAAATGCGCCCTCCCAAAGGTGAAAATATAACTTTTTATTCTCCTGAAGAGGTAATTATTGCTTACAATGAGAAAAAGGTTGATTTACATGCCTATATAAAAGTAAAAGTTGATGTTAAAAAAAACAATGAACTTGTAAAGGAAATTATAGAAACTACTACTGGCAGGGTGCTGTTCAATCAAGTTGTACCTAAAGAATCAGGATATATTAACCAATTACTCAACAAAAAATCTTTACGTGATATTATTGGTAAAATCCTTAAAGAAGCAGGCATTGCCAAAACAGCTAAATTCCTCGATGACATTAAAAATCTGGGATTTCAAATGGCATTCAAAGGTGGTCTTTCATTTAATCTGAACGATATAATTGTTCCCGAAGATAAAGAGACGTTGATTAATGAAGGTTATAATCAAGTAACTGATGTAATGAAAAATTATAATATGGGTGTTATCACAAATAACGAAAGATATAATCAAATCATTGATATATGGACCCATACCAATTCCAAGCTCACTCAAACATTACTGACTGGTTTATCAAACGATAAATCAGGATTCAACTCTGTGTATATGATGCTTGATTCAGGTGCAAGAGGATCAAAAGAACAGATTCGTCAGTTATCTGGCATGAGAGGTTTGATGGCAAAACCGCAGAAATCTGGAGCTACCGGTGGTGAAATCATCGAAAATCCCATCCTCTCAAACTTTAAGGAAGGGCTTTCTGTATTAGAATACTTTATTTCAACTCATGGCGCCCGTAAAGGATTGGCTGATACAGCATTAAAAACTGCCGATGCAGGTTACCTTACAAGACGTTTGGTCGATGTAGCCCAGGATGTTGTTATTATAGAAGAAGATTGCGGTACCCTGAGAGGTCTTGTATTATCAGCATTAATAAATAATGAAGAAGTGGTTCAATCCTTATACGACAGAATTTTAGGTCGTACTACTGTTCATGATGTTTATGATCCATTGACAGGCGAACTCATAATTGGAGCCGGAGAAGAGTTAACAGAAGAAATTTGTCAGCATATTGAAGATTCACCAATTGATTCTGTTGAAATCAGATCGGTATTAACCTGTGAAGCTAAAAGAGTAGTATGTGCCAAATGTTATGGTCGTAATCTGGCAACCTGCAAGATGGTTCAAAAAGGTGAGGCAGTCGGTGTAATTGCCGCCCAGTCAATCGGTGAACCGGGTACACAGCTAACACTTAGAACATTTCATGTTGGAGGTACTGCTTCTGCCGTTGCCCTGGAAACAGAAACAATAGCTAAGCATGATGGTATTATTGAGATTGATGAGCTTAAAACAGTCAAACATAAAAATGTTGACGGCAAAAATGTTGACATAGTTATTGGAAGATCTGCTGAAATGAGGATAATACACCCAAATACGAATATAGCTTTAACAACTACCAATATTCCTTATGGAGCTAAACTTTATTTTTCAAATAAAAATAAAATAAAAAAAGGGGATTTAATTTGTGAGTGGGATCCATTTAATGCTGTTATTATTTCTGAAACAGCTGGTATATTGGCATTTAAAGATATTGAAGAAGGGCTGACATATCGTGTGGAAATGGATGAACAAACAGGTTTTAAAGAAAAGGTAATTGTTGAAAGAAAAGATAAAACCAAAAACCCCCTCATTAAAATTTTATCCCCAAATAAAGAAGAACTGAAATCATATACAATACCCGTTGGGGCACATGTCATTGTAAATGATGGCGATAAGATCAATGCAGGTGATATATTAGTTAAGATACCAAGATCAACAGGAAAATCCAGTGATATTACCGGGGGGTTGCCAAGAGTTACAGAATTGTTTGAAGCCCGTAATCCTTCTAATCCTGCTGTTGTATCAGAGATTGATGGTGTTGTTTCTTTCGGAAAGATAAAGCGGGGTAACAGGGAAATTATTATTGAATCAAGGACAGGGGAGGTTAAAAAGTATTTAGTTTCTTTATCAAAGCATATCCTTATTCAGGAAAATGATTTTGTTAAAGCCGGAACACCATTATCAGATGGTGCTATTACACCTGCTGATATTCTTGCCATCCAGGGACCAACTACAGTACAAGCATATATAGTTAATGAGATACAGGAAGTGTATCGCTTACAGGGTGTAAAAATCAATGATAAACATTTTGAGGTAATCGTTCGCCAGATGATGCGTAAGGTACAAATAGAAGATCCCGGTGATACGAAATTCCTTGAAAAACAAATCGTTGATAAAATAGCTTTTATTGAAGAAAACGATTGGATATTTGACAAGAAAGTGATAGATGATCCTGGTAATTCAGCTACCATAAAAGCCGGACAAATCATTAATGCCAGGAAAATAAGAGATGAAAACTCAATATTAAAACGTAAAGATAAGAAGCTTGTTAAATTCAGAGATGCAATTCCTGCCACATCAAGTTCTGTTTTGCAGGGTATTACAAAAGCATCTCTGCAGACAAAAAGCTTTATTTCTGCTGCATCTTTCCAGGAAACAACCAAAGTATTAAATGAAGCTGCCATTGCTGGTAAACAGGATTACTTGACTGGACTTAAAGAGAATGTGATAGTTGGGCATCTGATACCTGCTGGCACAGGTCAGAGAAAATACCAAAATTTAATTGTCGGTTCTCAGGAAGAATATGATACTCTTATGGCGGCAAAACAAGGTGCAACTGAAGTGACCGAACCAGTTAAGATAAGAGAATTGGTAAATTAGTTATTGCGATGCTAATATACTAATAATACTAATAAGAACAAATTATTCAGCAATGAACATTAGTATTATTAGTATTATTAGTAATCATTCGTATATTGGCATCGTGTATAATTATCAATCAATAAACTAGTTGACCAATCAACAAATCAACAAATTATGGAAATAGATAAAAAAGACAAACCTTATAAAATCGAGACAGATAAAAACGCTCCGAATCAAAATCAATTAAATATTGAACTAAGTGAAGAAATTGCTGAAGGTATATATTCCAATTTAGCAATCATCACTCATTCAAATTCTGAATTCGTAGTCGATTTCATTAAAGTAATGCCCGGAATACCCAAGGCAAAAGTTAAATCCAGGATTTTACTTACTCCCCAACATGCCAAACGCTTAACAAAGGCATTGCAGGATAACATTTCAAAATACGAATCAATTCACGGTACTATTAAGGAAACCGAAGCTGTTAATATTCCTCTGAATTTTGGCGGTCCTACTGCACAAGCGTGAGCTTCTCATTGATGAAAAATATTTTGTAAATTCTAATTTGAGACTATCCATAATATCTTCATGAATGACAGTGGAAGGTTGGAATAATTATTTTATAGATTAATAATGAACCCCAAACCCCTTCATGGAATTAAGATATTAGACCTCACCAGGCTATTGCCCGGCCCAATATGTACCTTACACTTAGCCGATATGGGGGCTAATGTTATGAAAATTGAAGATGTCAAGATGGGTGACTATGCCCGGTTTGTGCCTCCTCTCCAAAAGAAAAACTCTGCTTTCTTCCTGGCTGTTAACCGCAATAAACGTTCTTTAACGCTTGACCTGAGCAAAAAAGAAGGCAGGGAATTGTTTATAAAATTATCTGAAACTGCTGATGTGATTGTAGAAAGTTTCCGTCCCGGGGTGGTGAAAAAGCTCGGTATTGATTACGAAACCATTAAAAAGGTAAACCCGAAAATAATTTATTGCTCTATAACCGGCTACGGACAAACCGGACCATATAAAGACAAGGCAGGACATGATCTGAATTATTGCTCCTATGCAGGTATTATAAAAAAAGAGACGGTGTACCCCGAGGGAGTACCCTGCAGGGCAGGCGGGGGACGAGGGACGAAAGACCATAAGCCGTCCATTCCTAACTTCCAAATAGCTGATATAGTTGGCGGTTCGTTGAATGCTGTCATGGGAATTTTGGCTGCCATAGTCCAGCAGAAAACAACAGGTGAAGGTCAGTATATTGATGTTTCAATCTTTGACGGGATTTTAGCTCATTCCGCTACCGCACTATCACACTTGAAAAGCATAGAAAACATTGGTTTAGACACCTCAGAGATGTTAAGTGGCGCTCTGCATTGCTACAACATCTATGAAACAAAGGATTCCCGGCATATCGTGATTGCAGCGCTGGAATTCAAATTCTGGCAGCGGTTTTGTGAAGCAGTGGAAAGAGATGACCTGGTTTCAATGCACATGGTTATGGGAGAAGAATCTGAAAAAGTATTCAGGGAACTTGAAACCCTTTTTAAAACTAAAACGCTTGCCAAATGGATAGAACATTTTAAAGATGTTGATTGCTGTATCTCACCAGTATTATCCTTAGAAGAAGCTACGAAAAATGAACATGTACGGGCAAGAAATATAGTAATTACAGAAGAACATCCTGTAGAAGGCAATGTTATACAGTTTGGTTTACCGTTAAAATTTAGCAATTTTGAATTTGAAGTTGAAAAACACGCACCCCAGCATGGCGAGCATACAGAAGAAGTCCTGGTTGAATTGGGCTATTCTACAAGCGAGATTGAGGAGTTGAGGAAGGAAAATATTATTTAATTACAATAATTCTTAAAAATGATACCTCGTACACTATTCACCGAAGAACACGATCTGATGAGAGAATCGGCTCGGAGATTCTTTGAAAAGGAGATCAGCCCATTCCATGACCAATGGGAAAAAGACGGCCATATTTCACGGGAAGTCTGGCTCAAGATGGGTGAAACCGGATTCTTGTGCACCGGCATGCCGGAGGAATACGGTGGAAGCGGCTTGGATTTTGTTTTTGCCGCCATCCTGATAGAAGAGCTTGGGTTCATCGGGCCTGGCTTTGCTACTCACTCCGACATAGTTGCTCCATATATTCTGCACTATGGTACGGATGACCTTAAGGAAAAATGGCTTCCTAAAATGGCTGCTGGTGAGGGGATTGGAGCTATTGCCATGACCGAGCCGGGTACCGGCAGCGACCTGCAGGCAATAAAAACTACGGCAGTCAAGCAAGGGGATGACTATATAGTTAACGGCTCCAAGACTTTTATCACCAATGGTTACATGTCAGACCTGGTGATCGTGGTCGTTAAAACCGATCCCGACCCTGATATTGGATATAAAGGAATCAGCTTACTGCTGATGGATACCGGATTGGAAGGTTTCACAAAGGGCAAACCATTAAAAAAGATCGGTATGAAAGCACAGGATACCAATGAGTTGTTTTTTGATAATGTGAAGGTGCCGCAATCATACCTGCTGGGAAAAGAGGGAGAAGGTTTTATCTATTTAATGCAGGAACTACCTCAGGAGCGGTTGATAGTAGCTGTGCTTGCTGTGAGCGTTGCTGAAACTGCTCTTGAGAAAACCATTCAATACACGCAGGAACGCGAAGCATTTGGCAGACAAATAGCAAAATTTCAAAATACCCGCTTTAAACTGGCTGAAATGGCAACTGAAATTCAAATTGGAAGAACATTTGTTGATAAATGCATTGAGTTGCATTTAACGAAAGAGTTAGATGTTCCTACCGCTGCCATGGCAAAATATTCCATGACCGACCTGCAATGCAAAGTAGTGGATGAATGCCTTCAGTTTCATGGCGGTTACGGCTATATGTGGGATTATTGGATAGCCCGCGCCTATGTTGACAGCCGTGCGCAGAGGATATATGCGGGGTCTAATGAGATCATGAAGGAAATAATTTCAAAAGCGATCTTGTAGCCCCCCCCCTAACCTGCAATGTCATTAAGTTAAGGACTTAAAACATTGATATACAATAGTTTAAAAATTCATTAAGCACCAAATCACAATCAACAAATTTCAAATAAATTCCAATTACCAAAATTCAAAATTCCAACAAATTCTTAAATCCGCAGGC
>JBDRNO010000136.1:0-4760 GCA_043811005.1 Bacteroidota bacterium
ATATTTGTCAAACGATGAAGAGTATAATACCGATTTATATTTATTATGACCCATATCTCCGCTGAGCTTGTTCTTAGCCAAATAAACAAAATCGAGCATTAACCATTGTAGTTAAAAAATTTCCTATACGTCATTTTTCAACACAATTGGTATAATATATATGTAAAGTGATGCATTGGAAAAATTACCCACCTTCGCCAAGGCTTCGGTGGGTGAGAGTGGAGAATGCCGGACTTGAACCGGCCACCTTTAGACTGCCAGTCTAACGCTCTAGCCAGATGAGCTAATCCCCCATTAATTTTAATATAAGAACCTTTACGCAATTAACTTTGTTAAGAGAGAGTGCAAATATAATAATTTACCGGTTTAGAAAACAAATAATGAAACAATTTTCTACCTCAACCGCTTCTTTGGGGAAAACAGATAAACCAACAGACCTGCAAGCATTAGGTAGCAACCAAATCCTATTCCTAATTCCAATTTAAGTTCCGACTCCTTAATACTTACAGCATACATAAAGAATGCTAGTCCTAGCAACCCGATAATGCTAAATATCATGAAAATAATATTAAAAGACTTAATATTTAAGAAAGCAACAAGAAGCAACAGACTACCTAAAATTAGCATAAGATAGGCAAGAATCGTAATAAACTCCAAAACTCTTTTATCGACACCCTCTGCCTCGCTAATATCCTGAACAGTTCTTTCCAAGTCTAATTCTGCGAGCTTTTCATCCGAAATCTCAACCTCAACTTTTCCTGAATAGCCGGCAGAAAACCCTATTTCAATATCCTGACCTTTATGAAGTAAAGCGCCGTTATATCCCCAAACAGTATATCTAACTTCCAATTCATAGAAATCGTTTTTTTCTTCGGCTGTAAATAATGGCATAAAAGAACCTATCAAAAAAATAATTGCTCCTGCCATTCCAATAAAATTCTTTTTCATCATAATAAATTTAATTTTTTACAAATTTAGAATAATAAAATTCTTTTTCAGTTTTAATTTTCAAATAGTAAATTCCGGCTTTTATGTTTTCAATATTTATTTTTCTTTCTGTTTTATTATAATTTGCATTAACAACATTTCCTTTTGAATCGAAAACTTCAACTGACAATATTTCCATTTTGTCGCTAGCAAAAGTTAAGAAATTATTTGATGGATTTGGAAAAACAATAAGATGGTTCTGCGGAATTCCAGCAACTAATAAACCAAGCTGAACATCTGCGGATGTGCGCAATTCAATTTTAAACTCCCCAAAAGTATAATTCAGTGGACCTGCAACAGTATATTGCTGATTAAGTGTTGGGGTATAACTAAAATTTGCATTATTATGAACATACATGGAGCCCGAACCATCATCAATTGCCCACATTCCATATCCGGTATCTACATTTGTGCAAATTGCACCAATTACTCCAACCAATACGCTTTCGTATTGTTCTTCTGATTCTCCGGATTGCAGAATAGTAACTGGAGGCAAAGTCATGTTTTCCCCACATAAATATGATGCTGTAAGATTTTTTATTTCCGTTAAACCAAAATACTCTGTAACTACTCCTGTAACAACAATGCTATCACAAATCATAGGAATATAGTAAGAATCGTAAATATATAGTCCTGACCATGGGCCGCTTCCATCCTGAATGAAATAGCCACTTGCAAAAACACCAGTTACAATGCCGGTTGTTGAAACGGTTTGACCATTTAGTGGCGAAGAAGTAGCTTCGCCTTGTATATCCCCGATAGGAGTTATTGTTCCTGCAAAATATTCTGGAACCAAATATGAGTACATAATTGATGTTTGAGAATTTGTTCCATCTGAAGCAACAATTTTATAAAAGACTCTAGTGTTTTGAGGCTGTGCCGGAATTGTAGCGGAGAAAGTTCCTGAACCCGTCATACTAATTAAATTAGTAATATTTCCAAGAGACGTTCCCCAATAAAGATTTGCAGATGCAATACTACCAAAAGTTGAAGAAATGGAAACATTTACTACAGCATTATCCATGTAAGTTGGTAAGACGGGCGAAAGAGCAAAATCAGAAAATCTAATAACAGGCAAGCTAGAGTTGTCCCAAATAAGATTTGCAAAATCGGGATTATCAATAAAGGGGTTACGATTTTTCTGCCATTTTTCAATTTTATTATTTCTGTTCATTTCGAACTCATCAACAGGGTCAATAATATTCCACTCAAGCAGGGCAGACAATTTTCCATGAAGCGGATAAGGATAAGTATTTACGTAATCGGCAGGTTCAAGATCGAGTTCGCCGCTTTCGCCTTCATATCTTACTGCCATATAGAAAATTATTCTTGCCACATCGCCCTTTACCTCATCTCTTGGTTCCCAAGAATCTGAATCGTAGCTACAATCTGTTGCCTCTATATGCGGAGTTCCTCCCCAGTCGAAATCCAGATTACTTTTACTGGCATTTACCGATGCGTCTGCAGGTTTCAAGTTATGGGCATCTGAGCCTGTTGGAGGATCGGTTCCAAAATCTCCATGCGATTTTGCCCATACATGTTCTCTTTGTAAATCGTTACCTGAAGTTCCATAACTATCGCCATCCTGTGATCTGCCGGTATATATAAGAATAACATTGCCGGGGGTTGTTGGGTCTGCGTCGGATTCCTTCAAAATCTCTTTTGCCATATCATAAGAATGGGGAATATGATTTTTGATAAGATTATGCAGAACATCTTTTAGTGCATCTTCCTGAAGATTTTCAGTACCGTTATATAAGCCGGTTCTTTGTGCTGAAAGATTCAGAGCCAAGAAAAAACATAAGATATTAATAATTATTTTCATAGGTCAATAAAAACAATAAAGGCCGGAAAAGTCCGACCTTTTATTTTATGGAAAGAATTCTTAGTTTACAAAAATGCGTTTGGTAATGCCAGCTCCATCAATAAGATTAAGTTTTACCATATAAACACCGGTATCAAAATTACTAATGTCAATAGTCCATGTTTTTGAGTTGCAGTAAGAATCGTAAACGATTTTACCAACAGTGTTAATTATCTGAACTGATTGAATAGCAGTTTTTCCTTCAATATTTAAAACATCTTTTGCAGGGTTAGGGAAAACTTTGAATTTCTCAACAACATTCTCCTCAACATTTGAGCTTCCTGTTAATTGAATATCATCAACTTCCCAAGTTCTACCATCAGAAGTAGAGCCTGTGTATTTGAAAGCTACATAAATAGTATCATCCGTATAAGAAGGAAGAGTAATATCTCCTGAACCAACAAAAGCCCAATCGCCTGGTGACCATGTTGCTGAAGATGAAATATCTGTCCATGTAGCAGCATTTGGGTTTCCTTCTCCGGTGTAGTTTGTTGAAATCATTAATTTCAAAGGATCTCCAGTATATTTGTAAGCGTTTCTGAAAGACATTGTTACAGTTGGGTTGCCAACAATTTTAATGCCCGGAGAAACATACCAAGATTCAGCAGCTGAGTTTACTGTTCCGGAAAAGTTTGTAATCTTAGCAAAATAATCTCCACCAAGTTCAGAAACATACCAATTTGTAGTACCTGTAACAATTTGGTTAGTCCATCCACCTGAAGTAAGGCTGCTGTCGGAAAAATCTTTAGCATGAGGAAGAGTAGCGTAAGACAATACTGTTGGAGCATATTCAGCAATCAGGATATCGTCAACTTCACAGGTTTTTCCATCGGAAGCAGAACCTGAATATTTAAAAGCAATATAAACGCCTGTTGTTTTGTAAGCAGACATATCGATGTTTCCAGAATTAGCCCAAGCAAAGAAACCTGCAGACAAAGGAAAAGTAATCTGTGTCCATGTTGCAGTTGCCGGAAGTCCTGTTCCTGTGTAATCAGTAGAAATATAAGCTTGCATATCGGCGCCTGTATAAGAACAAGCATTTCTAAAATTAAGAACAGGTTCAGTAGAAGAAGTTAAATCTACAGCAGGAGAAATTAACCAAGTTTCACATAGAATATTTGCAGAACCATCCCAGTTTTTTATTGCACCAACAGGGTTTCCGCCATCAACATAAATATACCAGTTAACTGCACCAACTACATTTTGGGTGGTCCAACCACCGGAAGTAATATTGCTGTCGTCAAAATCTTTTGAAAGATATTGTGCATTAGCAAAAGAGACGAAAGCAAACAGAATTAGTAAAGAGTAAATTTTTTTCATAAGCGAGATTTTAATTAAGTTTTTAGTTATTATTATTTAAATGAACCCCGTTCTTTAACGAGGTTCCCTTTTTTGTTGTTTTTATGGTTCCTGAATATAAATATCATCAATTTCCCAAGTTCTACCGTCTGAATCTGTTCCTGTGTATTTAAAAGCCACATGAACATTAGAAGTTTTATACGCTGAAAAATCCACATCTCCTGAGTCAACCCATGTCCATACACTAGTATTTGCATCAAGATTACAGGTAAGTGTTGTCCATGTTGCTGTAGAAGGAGCGCCGGAAGTATAATCTGTTGAAACATAAACTACCATAGCAGATCCATTATATCTACAAACATTTCTGAAATTGAAAACAGGTGATGTTGAAGCAGAAAGGTCAACTGATGGAGAAATATACCATGTTTCGCAAGCGGTATTTGAAAGTGTTCCGTAATTGTAATTGGTAATTTGAGCGGCATTGTTACTACCTGAATAAATGGACCAGCTTATGTTGCCAATAACTTTTTGTTCTGTCCAACCACCTGAAAAAACATTACCATCAGTATAGTCTTTTGAAAGATAAGAGGCGCCACCGCCGCCGCCACAT
>JBDRNO010000137.1:0-34579 GCA_043811005.1 Bacteroidota bacterium
ACAACGTCTATACATTCCTGTTCCCGCACCCGCTCTCCCTCTTTACAAAAAAAATCACTGTCATTCCGATCCGCCAGCTGGCGGAGGAGTGAGAATCTCCCGGTAATGAACAGTAATTTTTATTTTAATCTGGCAAAAAGAACACCATTAGGAAAACATTACCCCGAAATAGTGCTATTTAGTTCCGTTTTGGGGTAAAACTCACCGGAAACACTTGCCAATAAAGGGTTTTAATTTAGCAAATATTCTTATTGAATTATCAGTTTCCTGATTATTACATTTCCCTCACTTATTACCTGTAAGCTATAAATGCCTGATGGAAGCTTTTTGAGATCGAAATTCCTGCGATAATCACCTTTTACCTGGCTTAATTCTTCACTGAATATTTCTTCCCCTATAATATTAATTATTTTCAACTGGATATCCTGGATTTGAGGAACATTCATCTCTAAGGTAAATTCTCCCCTTGTTGGATTAGGATATATCTGCAAACTGCCTGCAAGTTCTTCTTCTTCCACACCGGGGATGACAACTGGAATATCCTGTATAAATGTGTCTGTACCACAAGCATTAAAGGCTACCAGCATAACGGTATAATTGCCATCATTGGCATAAGTATGTTCAGGATTGTTAGTTATATCACTACTGCCATCGCCAAAGAACCATTGATACGATGTTGCATCTGTTGATAGATTGTTAAAATTTATTGTTGCTCCACTTGATGAATAATTAAATGCCGCCTGAGGCAGAGGATCTACCGTTACAGTGCTCATCTCTGAATCCGTACATCCGTTCACATCAGTCACTGTAACACTATAGGGAGTGGTTGAAGTTGGGCTTACTGTGATCATACTGGTTGTTTCCCCGGTACTCCACATATACGTTGTGCCGCCATTAGCCAGTAAAGTCGTTGACTCTCCCTCACAGATAGTGGTATTGCCGGTGATCGTTGCTACAGGGTTTGGATTGACTATTACCGATACTGTTTCAGTATTCGTACATCCGTTCCCATCCGTCACCGTCACGTCATAAGACGTTGTTGAAACCGGATTAACGGTGATGGTACCAGTGGTTGCTCCTGTACTCCATAAGTATGACACCCCTCCTGTTGCCGTCAAAGCAGTTAACGATCCTTCACAAATAGTAGTATTACCCGTAATACTTACTGTCGGCAGGGGATATACTGTTACAGTCACAGTTGCTGAATCAGTACATCCGTCCACATCTGTTACGGTAACAGTATAGTCCGTAGTAATGATTGGACTAACAGTAATAACACTGGTATTATCGCTTGTGTTCCAGATGTATGAAACACCCCCGCTTGCAGTTAATGTTGTTGATGACCCTTCACAAATTGTGTTAATACCTGTTATGCTCGCTGTTGCCTGGTTAACTGTTACTGTTGTTGCAGGTGAGGTACCTATACAACCGTTGGTATCTGTTACGGCTACCGTGTAGGAACCCGATACGGTAACAGTAACTGATTGCACGGTTTCTCCTCCCGGTGACCATACATTGCCCGTGGCGCTGCCTGATGTCAGAATCACACTGCCACCTGTACAGAAAGTTGTTGGCCCGCCCGCAGTTATGGTTGGAGTGGGTAAAGGATTTACGGTTACTGTTGTTGTTGCATTATCTGAACAACCGTTACCATCTGTCACGGTAACGGAATAAGAATAAACGGAAACCGGGCTAACGGAAATGGAAGCGGTACTATCGCCTGTATCCCAGGCATAAGTAGTACCACCACTTGCCGTTAACGTAGTTGAATCCCCCTCACAGATAATAGTAACTCCTGCTATACTTGCTGTTGGCAATGGATTTACTACTACCGTTGTTGCTGATGAAACATCAGAACAGCCATTTCCATCAGTGACAGTAACAGTATAGGACCCTGCTGAATTTACATTGATGGACAGTGTTGTATCTCCACCCGGTGACCATACATTGCCTGTGGCACTGCTTGATGTAAGAGTTACACTATCACCTGCACATAAGGTAGTTGTTCCGCTTGCTGTAATTACCGGGGTGGGCGGTAATGGATTTTCCGTAACAATTGTTGCTGCTGAAGTAGCAGAACAGCCATTACCATCGGTCGTTTTAACCGTAAAAGAGCCGGAGGTGTCCGCAATTATTGATTGAATGGTATCCCCGGTTGGTGACCATAAGTTGCCTGTAGCGCTGCTTGAGGTCAGGGTTACATTGCCGCCTGCGCAGAAGGTCGTTGGTCCTCCTGCTGTTATAGTTGGCGTAGCCGGTAACGGATTTACAGTTACAAGCACGGAATCTGTGTTTGTACAGCCAACACTATCCGTTACAATCACACTGTAAGTAGTATCGGAATTTGGATTAATGGTGATCGATTTGGTATTATCACCTGTATTCCAGAGGTAAGATACACCACCATTTCCTGTCAGGGTTGTGGAATCCCCATCACAAATAGTTGTATTACCTGTTATGCTAGCCGGAACTGCAGGAGGTTCATTGATCGTAACACTGTCGCTGGCAATGCATCCGAGGGTATCGATAGCAGTAAATGTGTATGTTCCCGGAAGCAGACCTGTTTCTGTGAGCAATGTGCCACCTGAAGACCAATTATATGTAAAACCCGGAGTGCCGCCGGTAACATTAGCTGTTGCCGTTCCGTCAGTATACCCGTAACAGGTTACATCTGCTGAAGATGATATGATTGCAGTAAGCCCACCAACTTCAGTGACTGTTACGGTATCTGTTTGAGTACAAGTATTTGCGTCTGTCACTAAAACAGTATAAAATCCCATTGCCAACCCTGTTTCCGTTGCTCCGGCACCACCGGAAGACCATAAATAAGTATAGCCCGGGGTTCCTCCTGATGCTATTACGGTAGCAGTACCATCAGACAGGTTGCAACTGGCATCTGTCGTGCTGCTGGTCAGACTAATGGCTGTTGGTTCAGTTATGCTTACACTTATAGTATCCGTACAACCTTTACTGTCTGTAACAGTGACTGTATAAGTTCCGGTGATCAAACCGGATGCTGTAGCTGTGGAATCTCCTGTAGACCATGAATAGCCATAGCCCGGTGTTCCTCCTGAACCAATTGCCGTAGCCGATCCGTCAGAACCGCCAAAACAGCTTGGAATTGTTGAAGACATAATGCCGGCTGATACGGCTGACGGCTCTGTGATGATCACAGTAGAGCTATCCGTACAACCATTATTATCGGAAACAGCGACATTATAGGTTCCTGCAGTCAAGCCTGTTTCAGTTGTGTCAGTGCCTCCCGAAGACCACAGATAAGTGTATCCCGGTGTGCCTCCTGATGCGTTGACCGTAGCTGAACCGTCAGAACCCCCAAAACAGCTTACATCATTAGTTAGTATAGTACTTGCGACAGCAGAAGGTTCATTGATGGCAACACTCATCGTATCCGTACAACTATTATCATCTGTTATGGTCACAGAATAGGAACCTGCCACCAATCCCGTGGCAGTGGAAGTAGTTTGACCGTCATCCCACAGGTATGTATACGGAGTAATCCCTCCGGTTACAGTAGCGGTGGCTGTACCGTCAGATGAACCTTTACAACTGGTATTGTTACCTGAAACAGAGACTGATGGTGAAATATCAATTAATGTGACGGATACTGAATCCGTACAGCCGGTATTATCTGTTACCGTAACATCATAGGTGCCGGCAGTCAAGCCGGTAACTGTATCAGTTGTTTCACCTCCTGACCAATTGTAAGTATAAGGAGCAGTCCCTCCGGTAACTGATACTGATGCTTGCCCGTTGTTCGATCCACATATTGGGTCAATTGAAGTGGCTGAAGCCAGGGGCGCTCCTGGTGCGATAAGCGTTACGGAATCTGCGGCAGTACATCCGTTGCCATCGGTGATCGTTACAGAATAAGTACCAGCATTAAGTCCGGTTGCAGTGGTTGTTGTCTGACCGTCAGACCACAGGTAAGTGAACGTACCTCCGTTACCGGTAATTGATACGTCATCAATTGCCCAGTTATCAAAATCAACACCGGAATTTAATAGCTGCCTCCACTGGAACCTCGTGGAAGCCGTTTGCGCTCCTGCAGGAATATTTTCTGATATGGAAGTAAAGACAGTATATACTGCTACATCATAGGTATTTATCAAAGTCCAGGATGAACCGCCATCTGTCGAATACTCAAGAACTACATCTTCTCCGGCATCCGCCAGCTCACAGGGAGCAGCCCCGCTTCCAAACTCAATATAAAAATCAACTGTCCCTCCAAACGTCACATCAACATCAATGGTTTCAGCTTCTCTTGACCCTGTTGTATTGAAGTACATGGCATTACCCGAAACAGATCCGCAGCTTGTACTTGCAATACCTGTATAGGCGCTCCACATCAACCCGTCAATTGACGGGTCAAAATCATCTACCATGACTATTCCCGGTGAGCCGGAAGCGGTGACAGTTGCATCACCGTCAGGGCTGCCGCCACATGACGTTGGATTATTATAACTAATAGTATAGCTTACAGGGGGAGGATCGGTAAGGACAACAATACCCACAGCGTCACAGCCATTATTATCAGTTACGGTAACAGCATAGGTGCCCCCTGGGAAACCGGTTGCAGTAGATGTCGTTTGACCATCTGACCATAGGTAAGTATATGGGCTTGCTCCTCCGGAGGCAGTAGCTGTTGCAGAACCATCAGTGTAATTATTACAGCTTGGATCAACACCGGGAGCGGCAACTGTGATCACAGGACAGCCCGTACCGCCACTGCAAGTTGTAAATCTTATATTGGGTCGGTTTGCGCTTGTACCGATAATACCAATATTAGTACATATTCCGATATCATCATCATAGTAATATACAACAGATGTGAAGCCGGTGGTAGTGTAATAGGTTGCCGAGTTATTAGTATAGCTGGCATTATTAAAACAAACTTCCACAATAATATTTGAAGTTCCATCCCAATCGTAAGCATTGGTTAAGGCATGTGTATTCCAGCCGGCAGCTATTGTAATGGTCTGTGCTGGGAATACGGTTGTAAGCCCTGATTGCCATGTCGAGATAGAGGTCAACCCGGTACAACCCATTTTTATTTCAAAACCGGCATATGAGGTGGTCCCGCTGATAGCGGCAATCTCAAAGCCAATTTCCGATATCGTTCCTCCTGTAAATCCCAATGCCTGCAATTCTGCTGCTGTATATAACATCTGATGCCGTGCCCCCCAATACCAGTTACCGTACGGTGCAGGGTAGGTTGTATTACCGAGGACTCCTGTTCCGGTACCGTCAGTATAGGGTGTAGTAGTACCCGGACAGCCAGTTACATTAATCCCACAAGAAACCGGGTTGGATATTTGAACGTCAATATAACATGTTTTTGTCTCGGTATCACTGCCTCCTGTATTACTTGCCGTAAGGATGACCTCATAGCAACCCACAATGTCGTACCTGATATCAACAGGATTTTGTAATGTTGAGCTTGAAGGAACTCCTCCCGTGAAAGTCCAGGACCATAAAGTTGGATAGTTGGACGACAGATCAACAAAGTCAACACTATCTCCCGGAGCAATGGTAAGTACTGTTGCGGTGAAATTTGCAACAGGTGGCGAAGGCAGCGTTACACTCACCGTTACCGAATCCATGCCTGTACAACCGTTTCCATCAGTAACTGTCACCGTATAAGTAGTTGTTGCCACAGGGCTTGCAACAGGATCAGAAATGTTCGGGTCGCTTAGACCGGTTACCGGGCTCCAGCTATAGTTTACTCCTCCTGAAGCGGATAAGGTTGTGCTGTCTCCTAATGTAATATTCACATCCGCTCCTGCATCAACTACCGGTAATGAATTTACCGTCACCACTGCGGATGTGGAAATAACCGAACAGCCGTTACCGTCAGTTACGGTAACATCAAAGGATCCGGATGTATTTACAATTATTGATTGCGTGGTCTCTCCGCCTGACCATAAATTACCCGTTGCACTGCTTGAAGTCAAGGTCACACTATTGCCAATACAGAATGTTGTAGGACCATCTGCAGTGATCGTTGGGGTTGGTGGTAATGAATTAACCGTTACCACAACTGTTGATGATGAATTAATACACCCGTTGCCATCGGTTTCGGTTACAAAGTAAGAGCCACCGGCAAACACAGTGATGGACTGAGTGATTTCCGCATTTGGTGACCATACATTTCCTGAAGAACCACTGGCTGTAAGCACTACACTGTCACCTGTACAGAAAGTGGTTGGGCCACCAGCCGTGATGGTTGGTGCAGGCAGTGGGTTAACTGTAACTATCACATCTGCGGAAGTTGCCGGGCAGCCGCCACTGTCAACTGTAACTGAATAAGTACCTGATGTTAATACCGTGATCGATTGGGTTGTATCTCCTCCCGGCGACCATGTATTTTCCGTTACATTACTTGAAGTCAAAGTTACACTATCCCCGGCACAGAATGTTACCGGTCCACTTACGGTCACAGTAGGTATAGGACTAACCGATACAACAGTTGCTGCAGATGTTGCGGAACAGCCGTTGCCATCGGTCTCAGTCACGGTATAAGAGCCGGTTGTGAACACATATATTGACTGCGTGGTCTCACCGCCAGGTGACCATGTGTTTCCGAAAGCAGCGCTTGAGGTTAGTTGCACACTATCACCAACACAGAAATTCGTTAGTCCGCCTGCTGTGATGACAGGAATTGATGGTAATGGATTTACAGTTACGATAATTGAATCGGTGATTGAGCATCCGTTACCGTCAGTTACATCTAAAGTATAAGTGCCGGAAGCGCTTACTGTAATTGATTGAGTTGTCTCTGCTCCCGGTGACCAATTATTGCCGGTTGGACTGCTTGAACTTAACACAACACTGTCTCCATGGCAAAAAGTGGTCGCACCACCTGCAGATAATGTGGGTAATGGATTTACGGTTACACTCGTTGTTAAGGATGAATCAGAGCATTCGTTCCCGTCAATTACCTTAACATAATAAGAACCGGAATTATAAACCACAATAGAATCAACGGTCTCCCCACCGGGCGACCAGAAGTTACCTGCTGGACTGCTTGACGTAAGGGTTACACTATCTCCTGCACAAATAGTTGTAGAGCCACTTGCCGTTATAGTTGGGGTTGACGGCAGTGGATTAATAGTTACAACTGTCGTGGTGGAGGAATCCGTACAACCATTGCCATCGGAAACTATTACATAATAAGAGCCGGATGTGTTTGCAGTTATTGATTGTGTTAATTCACTTCCGGGTGACCATACATTTCCGCTTGCTTCACTTGAAGTTAACATTACACTGCCACCTGCACAGAAGGTGGTTGGGCCACCTGCTGTTACTGTTGGTGTTGGCAAAGGATTGACAGTTACTGTTACGGCAGATGAAGAATCCACACAGCCATTACCATCTGTTTCAACAACATAATACGATCCTGAAGTTATAACGGTTATTGACTGTGTAGTTTCGCTACCCGGTGACCATACGTTGCCGGAGACAGCGCTTGCCGTAAGGACTACACTATCGCCTTCGCAGAAAGTAAGCGGACCGCCTGCACTGATCGTTGGAGTTGGTAACGGATTGGCTATAACTATAGTTGAAGTTGATGATGAAGAACAACTGTTTCCATCGGTTACCGTCACCTGGTAGGAACCTGAGACCGCTGTGGTTATTGACTGGGTTGTTTCAGCTCCCGGAGACCAGTAATTACCGGTAGAACTGCTTGACGTTAGGACGACACTATCTCCCTGACAGAAGGTTGTTGGTCCACCTGCTGATATGGTCGGCACTGCCGGCAAAGGATTTACGGTCACCACGGTCACAGCCGAGGAATCCGTACAGCCTGCACCGGTAGTTTCAACCACGTAATACGAACCGGAAGTGGTCACGTTTAATACCTGCGTTGTTTCACTATTTGGTTTCCATACATTACCTACGGAACTGCTTGCAGTTAATGCGACAGAACCTCCATCACAGAACGTAGTGGGACCACCTGCTGTGACAGTGGGTATTGGTAAAGGATTGACCGTTACAGGTTCAGGTGCTGAAAGCGCACTGCAACTGCCATTGTCAACAGTCACCGTATAGGTTCCTGTGGCAGTAACTGTAATTGACTGCGTTGTTTCGGCTCCAGGTGACCAAACGTTATCAACTGCGCTGCTTGAAGTAAGCACCACACTGTCACCGGCACAGAAGGTTGATGGGCCGCCCGCAGTAATAGTTGGTGTTGGCGGTACAGGTAACACTGTTACACCGGTTGTGGATGATGTGCCTGTACAACCATTTCCGTCAGTGACTACCGTATAATATGAACCTGTAGATGTTACCGTAATGGCTTGGTTTGTTTCGTTTCCTGGCGACCACACATTACCTATTGCATAATCAGATGTCAGAACAACGCTGTCACCGGTGCAAAATGTAGTAGCGCCACTTACAGAAACCGAAGGTGTTGGATTAATGTTAACCGTAACAATTTCCGGAGATGAAACAGCCGTACAACCGACATCTACCGTTACCGTGTAAGAGCCGGATGTTTTTGCATAGATCACCTGGGTTGTTTCGCTCCCCGGAGACCAGATGTTATTTGAAGCGCTGCTGGATGTCAGTGATACACTGTCGCCCTGGCAGAATGTGGTTGGTCCTCCTGGAGTGATCGTTGGAGTTGCAGGAACGGGATTAACGGTAACTACCGTAGTAGCGGAAGTTGCCTGGCAACCGTTGCCATCTGTCACAGTCACAAAATGAGAGCTTGTGGAAGTAACGTTTATAGATTGAGTTGTTTCATTTGTGGGATCCCATGTATTACCCGTAGCGCTGCTGGAAGTTAACAGCACGTTCCCTCCATCACAGAAAGTAACAGGACCGCTGGGAGTGATGACAGGGGTGGCAGGAAGTGTATTAACAGTTACGTTTACCGGGTCGGAGATATCCGAACATCCCCCGGTGGTTACGGTAACCGTATAGGAACCTGTAGTGGAAACCCAGATGGATTGTGTGGTTTCCAATGTTGACCAGACATTATCCGTAGCGCTGCCAGAAGTCAACTGAACGCTGTCTCCTGAACAGAATGTTACAGGCCCGCCTGCAGTAATGGTAGCTGTTACAGATTGAGTGATAATGAAAGGTTGGTCGCTCTGGTCAATATTTGTGGAAGTTACGGCATCTTTCACTCTTACAATAACCGAAGAATCGGTAATATTCGGGACATTCCATGTGTACAGGTCGGGAACCGTAATATTTGTGTCAGATACAATACTGATCCAACTAACTCCTCCATCCAATGAATACTCAATGTCGTAGGTGTCGGATGTTCCGGTTTCCGTCCAGGTTATGTCGTAAGTAGTACAACCTGTGACCGTTTCACCGCCATTGGGAGCTGTGATGGTAATGCTCGAGGGTGTATTGGTGATGGTAAATGGTATATCGCTGTCGTCTGTCATACAGGTATTATTATTATCTGTAACCCTGATCAAACAATTTGTGGAAGGATCGTTGGGAACCGTCCAGTTGTATGCGCCCTGGGTAGTGTCAAAATTAAAGACAATATTGGTCCATGATGCTCCTCCATCCGTTGAATAATAAATATCATAATAGTCAGAAGTACCGTCAAAATCCCACGTAATAGTATGGACTGTTCCAACGGCAATCACTTCGCCATAATTTGGTGATGTGATCGTAATGGAAGGTGTAATTGTAAATGTGCTGTCGCTTACATCCAATTTTATGCCGTTATTGTTATCTGTCACCCGTACAAGGCATTTGGTTGTGGGAATGTTCGGGATGTTCCAGGTATAATTAGCTGGGGATACGGCATCGTAATAATCTATAATAATACTTGTCCATGTAACTCCGCTGTCAATAGAAAAATCTATATCAAAGTAATTGCTCGTTCCACCGTGTTCCCAATCTATGGAAGTAGCGGTGCATGACTCCCATGACTCACTCCCGCTATCTCCATTTGGCGTAGTGATGGTAATTGACGGAGAAATACTGAACACTGCATCGCTTACGTCATAAACGGAAGTATTGCTGAGCTCGCTTACCCTGATCAGGCATTGTGTGGATGATATATCATCAGTAACGCTCCATGTATATTGTCCGTCATTAGTTGTGGAAGCCATAACAATATCCCATAATATGCCATTATCAAGGGAGTATTCTATAAGCACATTGGCATCGAGGAAAGTGGGATCTACCCAATCAATGCTTTCAGTTGTTGATCCATACCATTGTTCTCCTCCATCCGGAACAAGGATCAAAGGATCGGCACGCAGAATTTCAAACAATGCATCGCTTTGGTCGGTTTTGCATGTGTTGTTATTATCAGAAATTTGTATCAAACACTCATCTGAAGGGGTGTTGGGCACGCACCACGGATAAGTATATGAAGTTGTATAGTAATCGGTAATTATGTTGGTCCATGTTGCACCGCCATCGGTAGAATAAGATATATCAAAGTAATTGGACGTGTTGTTGGAAGCCCATGTTATAATTTCGGAAGAGCAACTGAAAGAAGCCGACCAGCCCGATACGTTGTAGCTGCCATCAGAATAAAATCTGAATGTCAGGGCTCCGTCAGGATTGGTGGCTGTGAAGGGGCCTATAGAGGTGCTGCCATAATATGAACCGATCAAGGGAGCTGCCGTGGAAGTTCCATCGTAGACAAGTAACCTGTCTGATGTGTTATAAGTATAAAAACTTGAGAAGGTGAACTTAAGCATGGATCCGGGGATCTCGGGATAAAAGGTCTTGGTATAATTCTGGTTGTAGCCATAGTTTCCTGAAGGACCACCGGTATCATAAAAGTTGCCGCAAGAGGCGTACACCGTAGTGTTGCTCATATTATAGCTGGCACAGCTAGGGACAGCAGGCGCTGTTGCCTGCCATACTTCTCCGCCATTAGGAGAAAGAACAAGAATATTCATACTGCCTGTAATGGTAAAAGCTGCATCGCTTTGATCGGTATATGAGCCGTTATTGTTGTCGGTTATCCTGATCAATGCGTTTGAGGTAGTGACATCCGGCAGTACACTCCAGTTATACGTTGCATTGGTGTTGGTAGTGTAATAATCGATCACTATGGGGTTCCAGGTTGATCCCCCATCGGTAGTATATTCAATATCGAAGTAATGAGAGGTGCCGCCATTTTTCCATGTTATGGTGTGAGATTCGCACCCGTCAAGCATTTCAGCTCCATTTGGAGAAGTTACGGTAATATGATCTCTCATAGTAAATACCGCATCACTCTGATCCCAGATACATGAATTGTTTATGTCTTCTATTCGAATCAATGCGACCGTAGTAAGGAAATCAGGCACTTGCCAGCTATAGGTGCCGGAAGTTTCGTTGGCATCTATCAGATTCCAGGAAGAGCCGTTATTTGTGGAGTATTCGATCTTAACATTTGTAGTAGGACTGCTTAAGGTATATAAAATATTATAGTTATAACCAATATCCCACACTTCTCCTCCATTGGGTGAATTAACTATTGCATTGCTTGTTGGTGATATTGTAAACACAGCATCACTTTGGTCCACTTTAGTAGGAGCAAAGAGATCAGATATCCTGACCAGGCAATTTGTGGAGTTGAGTCCATTGGGTACCGTCCAGTTATAAGAAGCATTCTCCAGCCCGGTATTATAATTGGGAATTACGGTAGTCCATGTGCCGCCATTATTCGTTGAGTATTCTATCTTGAACTGGTTGGTAGTTCCACCCTGGCGCCACTGTAGTGCCACTATTTCACATCCTTCATATGTCTCTCCGCCATTTGGGATCACCACTTCAATATAAGGAGCTATCCTGAAAACCGCATCGCTCACATCGTAGGCGGAAGGATTCCCCTGTTCACTAATTCTCACTAGAGCCGTAGTAGTAGGGTTGTTAGGAACATTCCACGAATAAGTTCCGTCATTGGGTGTTGAAGCAATGACGGTGATCCATGATAAGCCATTATCATCAGAATATTCAATAGTAACATTGGTAGTCAGATAGGTACTGCTGGTCCATGTAATATTATGGGATGTCCCGGCTATCCAGTCTTCGCCTCCATTAGGGATCAACAATACGCTCGGAGCTGCAATGATGGTAAAGACAGCATCACTGGTATCGGCAATACAGGAGTTGGTGTAAGATACTACCCTTACAAGCGCTGTTGTTGCCGGGCTGTTGGGAATGGTCCAGTTATAAGTACCACCGGAAGTGTTATTAGCTGCCTGTGTCCATGTTACCCCATTGTCTAAGGAATAGAAAATGTCAACGATCGTAGTGGGGCCTGATGTGCTATAATTGATTGACTGTGTATCAAAACCCTGCCATGTCTCTCCACCGTTCGGGGCGACTACAACAACATATTGCGTGCTGTTAATTGTAAATACCGCATTGCTTGTATCGGTTTTGGCGCCATCCTGGTTATCGCTAACTCTTACCAGGCAGTTCGAAGAAGAAATATTAGTGATGACACTCCAGTTATAGGATGCACTGGTTGCCGTAGTGTAATAATTTGTTACGATATTGTCCCATGTTGATCCTCCGTCAGTTGAATAATTAATATCATAATAATAGGAAGTTCCACCGGCATTCCATGTGATGGTTTGTGATAAGCAGCCGGCTAAGTTTTCTCCGCCATTTGGAGCAGTAACAGTGATATGTGGTAAAATAATGAACACTGCATCACTAACGTCATTCTCAGTTGTGGTTGTAGCTTCACTGACCCTTACCAGGCATTGAGTGGATGGTGTATTATTTACAGTCCACGAATAGCTGCCGTCATTGGGAGTAGAGGCAATAATGGTGTTCCACGTACTTCCGTTATTGGTAGAATATTCTATTAACACATTAATATCCAAATAGGTAGCAGGCCTCCATGTGATGGTCTGTGATGTACCTGCGTAGTATGATTCTCCACCGTTGGGAATAAGCAATATCGGAGCAGCTTTCTGTATCTCAAAAACAGCATCGCTGGTATCGGACTTACAGGAATTGTTGTTGTCATTTATTTGTATCAACACCTGTGTTGATGGGTCATTCGGGACGCACCAGGGATAAGTATAACCTGTAGTATAATAATCCGTTATAACGTTATTCCAGGTAGCGCCATTATCGGTAGAATATTTAATGTCGAAATAGTTGCTGGTACCGTTGGCAGCCCATGTGATCGTTTCAGAGGAGCAGGTAAATGAAGCCGACCAGCCCGATACGTTATAGCTGCCATCAGAATAAAATCTGAATGTCAGGGCTCCGTCAGGATTGGTGGCTGTGAAGGGGCCTATAGAGGTACTGCCATAATATGAACCGATCAAGGGAGCTGCTGTGGAAATTCCATCGTAGACAAGTAACCTGTCTGATGAGTTATAAGTATAAAAACTGGAGAAGGTGAATTTAAGCTTGGATCCGGGGATCTCGGGATAAAAGGTCTTGGTATAATTTTGATTGTAGCCATAGTTTGATGATGGACCACCTGTATCATAAAAATATCCGCAAGAAGCATACACGGTAGTATTACTCATGTTATAGCTCGTACACGAAGGTGAAACGGATGTGACCCCGTCATAAACCTCTCCACCGTTGGGAGCAAGTATGATAATGCTGTTACTTTGATTTATGGTAAATGCAGCATCGCTTTCATCTGTATATGTGCCGTTATTGGTGTCTGTGATCCGGATAAAAGCATTTGAGGTAGCAACATTGGGTATCACACTCCAGTTATAGGTTGCATTGGTTGCAGTAGTATAATAATTAGAAACTATTGTATTCCAGCTTGCTCCTCCGTCTGTTGAATATTCAATATCAAAATAATGTGATGTGCCTCCGTTTATCCATGTTATAGTGTGTGAGTTGCATCCTGTCAGTGTCTCTGCGCCTTTTGGCGATGTAACCGTAAGATGATCCCTCATTGTGAACACTGCATTGCTTTGATCCCAGATACATGAATTATTAATATCCTCTATTCTTATTAATGCATTTGTTGAAGGGGCATCGGGTACTTTCCAGCTATAGATGCCGGATGTTTCATTCCCGTCTATCAGGTTCCAGGTTGAGCCGCTATCGGCTGAGTATTCGATCTTGACATTTGTTGTGGGACCGCTTATATTGTAAGTAATATTATAGTTATATCCTATGTCCCATATCTCTCCGCCATTGGGCGCAGTAATTAATGCGTATGATGTAGGGGTGATGGAAAATACGGCATCACTGGTGTCCATCTCCGCTGGGTCGAACAGGTCTGATATCCTGATCAAACAATAGTTGGAGTTAATGCCATTGGGGACCACCCAGTTATATGTTGCGTTTTCCACACCCGTGGTATAATTTGATATCACAGTTATCCATGTAGCGCCCATATCAATGGAGTACTCGATCTTAAACTGGGTAGAAGTAGCTCCTGTTCTCCATAGCAACGTGACGTTCTGGCATCCATTAAAACTCTCCCCGCCATTGGGATAATTAACAGTGATCTTTGGCGCTATTGTAAATACGCCATCGCTGAAATCATAAGCAGATGGGTTTCCTTCTTCACTTACCCTTACCAACGCATCAATTGTATGTGTATTATTTACCGTCCAGGAATAGCTTCCGTCATTTAGTGTAGAGGCAATGACCGTATTCCAGGTAACGCCCGCATCGTAAGAGTACTCAATGAACACATTTCCCGAAAGATAAGTTGTATTATCCCATGTGATGTTGTGGTTGGTCCCGGCAATCCAATCCTCTCCTCCATTAGGTAAATAAAGCTCATTTGCCGTTGCTGTAATTGTAAATACGGCATTGCTGGAGTCAACAATACAGGAATTGTTATTGTTTTCAACCTTCACATAGTAATTGGTTGAAGGAACATTAGGTACCAGCCAGTTATAAGTTCCCCCGGAGGTGCTGCTTGTTATTTGCGTCCAGGTAATGCCGCTGTCAATGGAATAAAACAACCGTACACTGGTAGTAGGCCCGCTTACGGTATATGTTATGTTTTCCGTACTTCCTCCCACCCATGTCTCACCGCCATTTGGGGCGGTCAATGTGACGTACTGCGTTGTGTTTATACTGAAAATGGCATCACTGGAGTCTCGCTTTGAGTTATCATTATTATCCATTACCCTTACCAGGGCATTGGCAGCCGTCAGATTAGGGATGACACTCCAGTTGTAGGAAGCATTTGTTGCTGTGGTATAATAGTCTGTTATGATGTTGATCCATGTAGCACCGTTATCTGTTGAATAATCAATATCGTAGTAATAAGAATTCCCCCCGGCACTCCATGTTATGTATTGCGACAGACATCCGTCTAAGCTCTCTGCGCCATTTGGCGCTGTTACCGTGATATGAGGAAGGATAGTGAATACCGCATCACTGGAGTCTTTTTGTGCAGGATTGCCAAGCTCACTAACTTTAATACGGCATTGCGTTGAAGGTTCGTTGACCACAGTCCATAAATAACTGCCATCATTAGGTGTGGATGCAATAACCGAATACCATGTACTGCCGTTGTCTGTAGAATATTCGATCACAACATTAGTTGTTAAATATGTTGCATCAGCCCATAAGATCGTCTGTGATGTGCCGGCATAAAAAGTTTCCCCTCCGTCAGGATCAATAACAAGTTGATCTGCTTGCAAAATTTCAAACACCGCATCGCCGGTGTCTGTCTTGCAGTTGTTATTATTATCCGTTATCCATATCAAACACTGATCGGAAGGAGTATTGGGAACGCACCAATTATAAGTGTATGAAGTGGTATAGTAATCCATTTCTATATTTGTCCATGTTGAACCGCTGTCCGTTGAGTAATAAATATCGAAGTAATTGCTGGTATTGTTTGCAGCCCATGTGATGGGATAAGATGTGCAGATATTTGTCTCAATGAAGGTTGAAGCCCATCCCTGGCTTGTAACCGATCCGTCAGAATAAAAACGAAAGGTTATAGCGCCAGAAACATTAGTAGCGGTTATTGTGCCGGGAGATGTAGTGCCTTGATAAGTTCCGATTAAAGGAGCGCCTGTTGATGTGCCGTCATAAATATAAAGCCGATCACAACATGATTCTGTACTGAAACTTGTGAATGTAAACTCCAACTTGGCGCCTCCTGTGGAAGGATAGAACGTTTTGGTGTAGTTCTGGTAATTGGTGTAATAGCCGGAAGGGCCGCCCGTATCATAGAAATTACCGCAGGAGGCGGTTACCGGTGTATTGCTCATATAATAATTCGTGGAACATGAGCCCCCGGAACCGCTTGGCGGCTCGCTTTGCCACGCTTCACCGCCATTGGGTGTAAGTATAACAATATTGTTGCTTTGATTGATGGTGAATACAGCATCGCTCAAGTCGGTCCTTGATCCGTCATTATTATCGGTGATCCTGATAAGGCAATTTGAAGATTGCACATCGGGAATAACACTCCAGTTGTAAGAAGGGGTGGTGCTGGTAGTGTAATAATCAATCACTATGGCGTTCCATGATGAACCTCCATTTATTGAATATTCAACATCAAAATAATGTGAAGTGCCGCCATTGATCCATGTTATAGTATGAGATTCGCAGCCGCTTAATATCTCGGCGCCATCGGGAGAAGTGACTGTGATATGCTCATTCATTGTGAATACGGCATTGCTTATATCGAAATTACATGTATTGTAAATGTCTTGTATTTTTATCAATGCGTTTGTAGACGGAAAATCAGGCACTTTCCAGCTATAGGTGCCGGAAGTCTCGTTGCCATCTATCAGTGTCCAGGTAGAACCGCTATCGGTTGAGTAATACAGCGCCACATTGGTCACACCACCGCTGAGTATATAGGTGATGTCATAATACCTGCCGATATCCCATGTTTCACCTCCGTTAGCAGTATTGACAATAACTTTTGTAGTGGCATTGATGGTAAACGAAGCATCGCTCGTATCGCTTTTGCCATTGTCGAATGTATCGTAAATCCTTATTAAACAATTTGAGGATCCTACATTATTTACAGTCCAGTTGTAGGATGCAAACTCAAGTGATGTGGTGTAATTAGTTACAATATTGTTCCATGTTGATCCTCCGTCAGTGGAATATACAATGGTAAAGTTGTCTGATGTGCCTCCGGTTGACCACGTGATGGTTTCAACATTACAACCGAGGTAATTCTCACCGCCATTGGGAGAAGTGACTTCGATGTATGGAGCCATGGTAAATACGGCATCGCTCGTATCTACATGCGAGGGTACTCCCACCTCACTTATCCTGACCAATGCGTTGGGTGAAGGATCATTCGGTACGCTCCAGCTATATATGCCGTCATTTAGTGTGGAAGCAATGATCGTTGTCCATGAACTCCCTCCATCCGTAGAATATTCGATCTTTACATTTGCTGTCAGATAGGAAGCTGCAGTCCATGTGATATTGTAACTGGTATTGGGATACCATGTTTCGCCTCCGTTTGGCTGGGTGACCTTATAATCTGCCGAGTCTATGGTAAAAAGGTTATTGCTGTTGTCGGTCATGCATGCGTTGTAGCGGTCTGTTATTCTCACTAATACCGTAGTGCTCGGATTATTTGGAACAGACCAGTTATATTGCCCAAGTGTAGTGCTGTAGTTATCAGCTATCATATTCCACCCAATCCCTGCATCTGTGGAATATTCAATGTCAAACTGGTTGGAGGTTCCGGCATCATCCCAAGTGATGGTCTCTACGGTAAGCCCTTTCCATATCTCACCACCGTTAGGGGATGTCACCTCTATCGGGGCTGTGATGGTAAACACGGCATTGCTTACATCCTGGGTAGTAGGAGTATTTGAATCGTAAACCTTTATGAGGCAGTTGGCGGATGACACATTGGGAATGGTCCAGTTAAATGATGTTCCGCTGTAAAAGCTGGTTACCGATGCCCATGTTGATCCACCATTGGTTGAATATACAACATGGTAATTACCTGAAGTGCCCGAAGCTGTCCAGGTGATCAGATGGCTTGAGCATCCTGCCCAGTCCTCACCTCCGTTTGGAGATGTTACCGTGATCGTTTGTGAGACTGCAAGGTTTGCTAAGAAGCAAAACCCGGTAATAAGGAGTAATGATCTTTTCATGGGATTTGGGGTTTAATTAGAGTCTGTCTATAATATCATCATTAATGACAATGGAAGGTTGGAATTATGGAATATTGGAATATTGGAAAACGTTTGTTATTCCCCAATATTCCAGTATTCCACCTTTCCAGTATTCCAATCAATGAACGGTTTTAACCAAATATTTAATAATTTTATCTGCTTTAGAGATAGACATTAATTATCTTACATTATAGGCAATAAAATTAAATAAATTTTTTGATTCACCAAAAAGAATCGTCAGATGATGATATTTTTTTGGTAGGGATATGTTGTTGGGGGGTGGATATTTTAATGATATTTGGGAAGTGGAGATTGGAAATTGGAAATTGATGTTGGAGAGTGGAAATTGGAAATTGGTGTTGGAAAGTGGAGATTGGAAATTGGTGTTGGAGAGTGGAAATTTTGTGTGCCGACAGGTGTTTCCACCTGGCGGTTTTGCATTGTGTTTCGGTTTACTGTCAGGTTGAAACACCTGACAGTACATCATTTTAATGATATTGGAGTTGTTTGATTGATGGACGTAGAGACGAGACCCTGTCTCGTCTCTATTTCTTTTTGACCTTAACCCTCTTAGCTTTAAGCAATCTTCTTTTTAGAAGTTCCTCAAAAAATGAATGCAAAGGAAATATCAAACCTGCAATAACAGCATTGAACGCCAGTTTTATTGCCGGTGCACCTGCTGAAAAACGTTCAATGTATGGGTCTAACATCACCAGTGTAAATTCAAAGAACAGAAGGAAGGTAAAGAAGATGATACCTTCTGCTAAACGAACAGGAATTGCAACCCTTCCTAACATAAACACTCCAATGAATAATAGCACAATAAATATCAAGATTCCCGAATACTGCAGGTTGTTGCTTCTTGATTCCTTTTCTGAATCTATTCTTGCCTGTTCTTCTTCCTGGCGTTTATCCTCAGCTATCTTCTTTTCCATCTCATATTTTGCTTCCAGCTTACCTATCTCCTTGGATTTTTCTTCGTTGAACAAACTGTCTTTCATCTCAGAACACAACTTAAAATGCTTAAACGCCTGTTCGTAATCTCCTATCATAACATCGGTTTCTGAAAGAGCTGCATAAGTAATTTTCATCAGGTATGTATTTTCAATTTCAGTACTTATTGCCAGGCTTCTTTCAAGATATTCGATAGCGCTGTTGTAATCACCTTTTTCCGAATATAACATCCCAATATTATTTAAGCCCGTTGCAACTCCTTGCTTATCCCCGATCTCTTCATATATTTTCAAAGATTTAAGGTAACAATCAATCGCCTCGTCATAAATTCCCCGAAGTTTATAAATAATGCCTATATTATTCAAATTATTTGCCGTTCCTTGCTTTTCACCCATTTCTTTATTCATTTTCATTGATTGGTTGTGATACTCAATTGCCTTGTCGAACTTGCCCTGATTTTTATAAACAATACCAATGTTACTTAAGCTACTTGCAATTCCCGGTTTATCCCCTATTTCTTCTTTAATTTTTAATGATTTCAAGTAATATGCAACCGCTTTAACATTATTGCCTTGTTCATCATATACATCCCCGATATTACTTAAGCTATGTGCAATTCCCCGTTTATCTCCTATTTCTTCCTTTATTTTTAAAGATTTTAAGTAATACTCAATCGCCTTGTCATACATTCCTTTGTAATAATAAATAATTCCGATATTATTTAAATTGCTTGCAATACCCTTTTTATTTTTTAATTCTTCTAATATTTTCAGTGACTTAAGATAATATTCAATCGCTTTGTCGTAAGAGCTCTGACGAAGATAAATTATCCCAATGTTATTCATATCTACTGCTATTCCGAGCTTTTGCCCCATCTCTTCATCTATTTTCAATGACTTAAAGTAATATTTTATCGCTGTGTCATAAGCGCCCTGATTTTTATAAATAACACCGATATTTCTCAAAGCAACGGCAGTTCCTGTCATATATCCGATCTTCCCTGATATTAAAAGCGCCTTGTTGGCATATTGCAATGATCCCTCATAATCGCCAATATTTTTTAGTTCCCATGACAAACCGTTTAATATTTTAACCTTATTCGTGTCCCCGGCACAGGATTCAGGGCAGGCTTCCTCAGCTTTTTTAAGTTCATTTAACAGGCTGTCAATCACGGTTTGAGCATTGCTGATATGCGAACAAGAACAGATAATGCCAATGCAACAGGAATAAATGATCATATATTTCATAAAAATTTTCATTTTAGATATAGGAAGACCTTGGCACAACACATCATCCGGGTCATCCACCGTGAAAAAATATTTAATAGATGGTGTGGTTTGGAAAATGTAGAGACGAGACCTCGTCTCTACATTCCCGAGTAACAGAGACGAGACTTTGTTGGGATATTGAGACGAGACAGGGTCTCGTCTCTACATTCCAATACAAATCGTCTGTAAATTCTAACATAAATATTGTTTGTGTTAATTAATTATCAATTCCTGTTTGGTTATGGCTTGTCCAGATCAGGATGGTGTATAGATATATGTTTTAACCTCTCCCCTGGGGACGTAGAGACGAGACCCTGTCTCGTCTCTACTCTTTTGTATTTGATGATCCTTTTTTTTAGGCGTTCTTCAAAGAATGAATGCAATGGAAATATCAATCCTGCAATAACAGCATTGAATCCCAGTTTTATTGCCGGTGCACCTGCTGAGACAAGTTCAATATAGGGGTCTAACAGGACAAGTGTAAATTCAAAGAACAGTAGGAACGCAAAGAAGATCATGCCTTCCGCTAACCTAATTGGAATATTCAATTTACCCAGTGCCAAGAGCCCAGCGCCCAGAACCACCAGAAAAATCAGTATGCCTGAATACTGCAGGTTGTCTCTCCTTCGCTGAGCTTCTGCGAGCGCAGTCCTTCTTTGTTTTTCAATTTGTATCCGCTCCTGTTCTGCCATCTCAAACTCATACCTTGCTTCCAGCTTGCCAATTTCTTTTGATTTCTCCTCATTAAAAAGAGAGTCTTTTATATTGGTATATTGCCTGTAATGAATTAAAGCCAATTCATAATTTTCCATTAATGAAAACACATTGGATAGTTTTTCATTAGCCATGGCTGATAATGCCTGGTATTTGTGGAGGTTAGCCAATTCCAGACCTAACTTATATTTGTTAATGGCTTTATTATGATCTTTGGTCTTAAGGTCTATATCTCCCAAACTGATATGGCCTATGGAAATATTATAGGTATCTTTTAGTTTCCTGTCAATCTCCATAGACATTTCGATATATTTTCTTGCTGAATCAACTTTATTGCATTTAAAGTATATCTCGCCAAGATTATTAATTGTATTACCGATCTCCGCCTGGTAGCCAAACCTCCTCGCTACATCTAATGATCTCTTTTGAAATTCGATTGCCCTGCCAAAGTCTTCCCTGCTTTCATAGATCAACCCCAGCCATATCCAGCAACTTATAATACCAAGGGAATCATTGCCTGCACCGTAATGTTTAATTGCACTGTAATAGGTCTTTTCCGCCTCATCAAGGCTGTTTAAATAAACCTGAACATTCGCGATACCCATAAAGCATTTGGCAATATATCTATCATCTGCTATTGTTTTGGCAAACCTTAAAGCATTATAATAATATTTAAGCGCCAGGTCATACTCTCCCTTTAGGTAATAATGCGTTCCAAGTTGAAGATTTCCTGAATATTTATGTTCAATTAATCCTAATTGATCTGCGTATTGTATCCATAAATTAAGATAATGGAGTAATTTGGCATCAGCCGAGTATCTGTTAGCCGTGGTCCAATTGATAACGGCATGCAGCTTAACAGAATCCGTTACCGGTGACCGTATTATTTTCTCAAGAGAATCTGAAGAGATGCTTTCACTTTTTCCGGAAACCGGTTGAGTATCTTCCCCGGAAAGGACTGAGAGAGAGATAAAAGTAAAGATGAATATGTATGGTAACTTTTTCATTTTGATTGCTCCTGGCTGCTCGCTGCTGGCTACTCGCTTCTGATGATAAAACCCTCAGGGTTTTCTTATTTGAATTAATTACTATGAATTTTTATTAAAAATACTATTCGTTTTTTATTAACTTTTATGACTTTAGAAACCCTGAGGGTTTAACTCTTCTCGCTTCTCGCGGAAATGATCCTTTTTTTTAACCGTTCTTCAAAAAATGAATGCAGCGGGAATATCAGCCCTGCAATAATAGCATTGAATCCCAGTTTTATGGCAGGTGCTCCTGCTGAGAATTGTTCAATATAGGGGTCTAGCAGGACAAGCGTAAATTCAAAGAACAGAAGGAAGGTAAAGAATATTATACCTTCTGCAAAGCGGACAGGGATAGCAACCCGTCCCAGCATAAATACTCCAACGAATAACAGCACAATGAATATTAATATCCCTGAGTATTGGAGGTTGTTACTTCTTGCTTCCTTTTCTGCTTCTATTCTTTTCTGTTCTTCTGCAACACGCTTTTCTTCTGCCAGTTCTTTTTCCATTTCATACTTTGCTTCAAGCTTACCTATCTCTTTGGATTTTTCTTCGTTGAAAAGAGAATCTTTCAACATGCTGAATTGTTTGTAATAAGCGAATGCATTTTTATGATCAACCATTTTCTCATAAGCTTTAGAGACACATTCACAATTTTCCTTTTCGTGATACAGGGAGCCGATCTCTTTTGAAATTTCAATCCCTTTCAGGCAATGGTCAAGTGCTTTCTGAAGTTTACCCCGGGCAAAATAGAATTTACCTAAGTTGCAATAATATGTTGCCATACCTTCTTTATCTCCCAGGAGTTCTGCTATTTTCAAGCTTTTCAAATAGTAATTCAATGCCATAGAATAATCGTTTTGCTTGTGATAAAGATTGGCAATGTTGTTGTAAGATCCGGCAAGGCCTATGTCATCGCCCAATTCTTCTTTTATTTGTACGCTTTTTAAATAATAGTCCAGCGCCTTATCGTAATTGCCCTGTATTTTATAGATGATCCCTATGTTGCTATATGATGCTGCCATGCCCTTTTTATCTCCCAGCTCTTCTTTTAATTTCATGCTTTTAAAATAGTACTCTTGCGCTGTTTTGAGGTCGTCCATGTTCCAATATAGAACTCCAATATTATTATACGAAGCAGGTAATGCCTTTTTAGCTCTGTTATACAATTTGGAGTTACCTTTGATCTGCGCCTGCTCTGCCATATTTTCCAAAAGGCTCAGGCTTTTGATGTAATATTCCAGGGCTTTTGGATAATCACTCCTGATATAGTAAGAGACACCCATGGTATTCAAAGATTGTGCTTTCCACTTTAATCTTTCAATCTTTCCATCCTCATTGTTTAAAAATAACTGTTCGGCAAGGTTCAATCCTTCCTGCGCCACAAGAAAAGCGCTATCCGGCTGGGTATAAATATAGCTCCAGGCAATTTCATAATTCGCCTGAAGACGATTGGTGTCGGGTTGTGCAGGGTCATTGTAAACTGATCGAAGAGAATCAAGATCCGGGCTGGCGCTGCAGAGACCAATCAGGAGCAGAAAACTTAATGCCAGGAGAAGAAATATGTATATCCATTTTCTCATTTTTCTTTCAACAATTTATAATGTAAAAGTACGGAAATTTCTGCAGAATACTTTTCCTGTTTTGTGCAATGGGAATAATTACCTTATTATTTTAGAAAATGGAAATTGGAAATTGGAAATTTGTATGGGAAATTGGAAATTGGAAATTTGAATGGGAAAGTTGAAATTGGAAATTTGTTTGGGAAAGTTGAAATTGGAAAATAGATAGAACATAACTTTGTAAATTAATTAAAAAGAAATATAGCCACGAATTTTCACAAATTTACACTAATAATTAATGGTTAAAATTTAATTTATTCAAAAGAAATATTTTGTGATAATTCGTGTAAATTAGCGTAATTCGTGGCAAAACATTGAAATGCGAAGCATTGCTCATAAAAACAATTAATTTTATTGGTATTCGCGAATCTTACGATTTCACGAACACCTTTAAAACAAACAATATTGTGAGTAAATTCCGATACGTATAAATTATGAGTTGGAGTGAAAATTTTTCCATGTTTTTTTTAGATTCGTTAATTGTCTGCATGAAATGTCGTAAAGTTCTATTACTTGGTTACAAGTATCAACATTTACATGATCAGGATACAAATCAATACAGGTTGATAAGTGGTTGATCATTTCATTACATTCACCTTGTGTATCCTCAATGTATTTTTTCCAGTGTTTATCTTTGTATCTTTTAGCAAATCCCTCTGAGATTAGTGCTGTAGCAGATTTTGACGCTCTCCTCATTTGTGGGCACAAATCATACTTTTCTTCAGCAGGCAGTTTAGGCACTATTTCTTTATGAACCAGAAGCATTGCTTTATAAAGGTTTTGATACACCCTTAAGTCCTTAAAACTCTGAATCGTTGTTTCTTTTGAATTGTCATTTTCCATTTTTTCTCTGTAAATAATTAGACACAAAATTACTAAATTTCTATTCTCAACTTACCAACTCCATTTTCAAATTTCCAATTTCCAACACCATTTTCCAATACTTTTTTCTACTCTACATATTCCTTATCCAAAACAAACAGTTCCGGATACCTGGGTGTAAACTGTGCATAAAAATCCATGATCGTCTTCATATCCTTTTTCACATCTCCTGTGGGATATAACATCTTTCCTATTCCGGCTCTTTTTTCCTTATAGTCCAGATATCCCAACATAATAGGCACTTTGGCACTTAGGGCTGTATAATAAAATCCCGTTCGCCACTTATCTCTTATGCTGCGGGATCCTTCAGGGGAAAATACTATAATCAGTTCTTTTCTTTCATCAAATAATTCCGTCATGACTTCCACCATACTTCTCCGTGTGGTTGAACCGTCCTTGGGGCTGCGGTCAATACCTATTGCCCCCAAAGGCGCCATAAAAAAATTCAGAGGAAAGCGCAACCACTCCTTTTTGAGCGTGAATTTGAGCGGAATTTTCATTAATTGAAAAGCGGCAACCATATATATCATATCCCAGTTGGATGTATGCGGAGCCCCTATCATCACGCATCTCGTGATCTTTCCTTCTTTCATCAGCGCATCATCCAACGTCCATTTATTTAACTTAAATATGATTTTGAATATTAATCTTAGCATGTGAGATGAGAATTAAGTTTGTATGTTGATTAAAAAAAGTCTCTTCCGCCAGCTGGCGGAAGATAATATATTGTAATTACGATACATAAAATATAAGCGCGAATATACGGTAAATCCCGGTTACTGTTCCGGTGCAAAAAAAACAATTGATTAAACGGAGGCAGATCCGCCTTACGCTTGTGCTGAAGCTTTCGCAACCGCTAAAGCTTTATGCGAATGCGGTCAGCGTAGGCGCATGGCGTGAAACCACAGATTGCACTCCAAACCATACAGAATTTAATCACTTTTTTATTTTTTGCTTAAAAGCAAAAACATCCTATATTTGCACTCTTTTTTGAAATATCGAATATCAAATTTCGAATTTCAAATTTCAAATTTCAAATTTCAAATTTCAAATTACCAGGCCCGTTCGTCTAGGGGTTAGGATACCAGGTTTTCATCCTGGAGACAGGGGTTCGATTCCCCTACGGGCTACCAAACAAAGCAACAAACCTCTACAAGTCAAGTATTTGTAGGGGTTTTTTGATTTAAGGTACAACAGTGGTACAACAATCTAAAGGTTTTAAAAGTTATTAGCCCTATCGGAGTTAACCAGGTAATAATTACCGGTGAAAATATTCGTGGTTATACATTCAAGCCTATCTCCATACCCATTAAATCAAGGTTTTTCCATTCCTGAGCAGTTTTTTACCGATTACATTTATGCCTTTTTTAGAGCTTAATGTCTCAGAATGGTATTCCCTTGATCAAAGATAGATGATTGAAATAAGCGGTGAAGGGTATGTAAACTGAAGCATTTTGATTAAGGGCTGGTGGGTGGAGGAATAGTAAAGATCCTGGTATTGTTTATTTAACAATTATAATAAGAAGGTGGATATTATATATAAGGTATAAAAAAGGTCTGAATGAAAATTTAGGCTATTTGGCTGTTGAATAGATTTGCTTTAAACGAAAATGGCTGGTCAATATAAACCGGAATAGGGTGGTCAATGTGACTGGAATTTTCACTAATGGGCCTAATACGAATTACTAAAGTTATGATAATAAAATATTCTCAAAAAAAATGTTGTTTCCCTTCACTATTTTGTTTCTCAGAGCAATTACATAATCTGGTCTTTGCTCATCTCTCCATAGTGGATAGCCGCCCTTCCATACATATTTTATTAATTCAAAAAATGAAACTTTATCAAATTTGTAGTCTCCAATTTGAATTTCCTGTCCCTTAATATATCTGAATTGTATTTCAATGCTTGTGGCATATTGTTGGATCATTTCTTTAACAATTTTCTGACTTTTATATCCTTCGGGTTTTTGTTTAAAATCAACTGAATTTGCAGGGAAAGGAAAACGCCTATACAATTCTCCTATAAAACCAATATGCCTTACCCCATGTATTGCTCCCATAAGATCGCCAATATCTTTTCTTTCTGTAATATACCATACATTCCAATTCGATTCATAAACATTTTTATTCTTGGATTTTACAATATCTGATATGTATTTACAAAAATCAGAGGCAAAGAAGAAATAATGTTCAAGTAGCAACATATCCGAATCTATATTAAAAAACCCGAACGCAATACTTCCATGGCTTTTACTCTTAAATGATAATGGCATAATAAATATGTTTCTTTTTCAAATTATGCTAACGTTAAGAATCGTATCCGAAGCTAAGCGGTAAATATACGAAAAGTTGTTATTTTGTTTTGATTATTTTGATTTGAAATGAACGTTTTTGAGGAAGGTTCAATCCATTCTTTATAATATACTTTACTTCACCAAAATTGGCTGTGCCAAGAGTGCCAAAATAAACCGGTGGATTCTGCTTGAATATTTTTAGACTACCGGAAATCCCTGGCCATTTCAAATCCTCTAAACAAAATTGACTCTACCGGCAGTATATTCACCGGCACAGGTTATTTGGCAGGGCTATAGACGGGGTGTCAATAAAAAACGGAGGGTGGTCAATGGTACCGGGATATGCAGTTAGGTGCCTGCTTGCCCCGAACTGACGCTCATTTTTTCTTGGTAATTCTGCTTTTCAGCTTACTCTCAAAGAAACTATGCAAAGGAAATATTAACCCTGCCAACAGAGCATTAAATCCCAGCTTGATTGCAGGCGCACCGGAGCTGTATTGCTCAATGTAGGGATCTAACATTACCAACATGAACTCAAAGAACAACAGGAAGGCAAAGAAGATCATACCTTCTGCTAATCTAATTGGGATTGAGAACTTGCCCAACATGAAAACTCCTGCGAATATTAGAACCATGAATATCAAAATCCCTGAGTATTGAAGGTTGTTCCTTCTGGCTTCATGCTCTGCTTCTATCTTTAACTGTTCTTCTTCAATGCGTATGCGTTCCTGTTCTGCCATCTCAAACTCATGCCTGGCTTCCAGTTTACCCAGGTCCTTGCTCTTTTCTTCGTTGAACAAGCTGTCTTTGGCTATGCTGTACTTTTTGTGATGCTCAAAGGCAAGTTGGTAGCGGTTGGTTTTGGCGTAAAGGTCACTTATGACTTCGTGTGTGTTTTTTTCGTGCATGAGATAACCTATTTTTGTATCAATTTCAAGGGCACGAAAAAGGTACTTTTCAGCTTCTGTATATTGTTTTGTGTCAATGTAAAGTGAGCCGATATTGCCGAGCCGGATTGCCATTCCTCTTTTGTTTCCCAGCGCTTCATCCATTTTTAACGACTTGAAAAAATATTCCAATGCCCTGGGGTAATCACCTTGATCTTTATATACAATCCCGATGTTGCCGAGCCAGGATGCTATGTTGCTTTTTTTTCCTAATTCTTCTGAAATTGTTAATGCTTTAAAATAATATTCCAATGCCTTTGGGTAATTGCCCGGACTATTATAGACTCCTCCGATGTTGCCGAGGGTATTTGCTTGCAGTTGTTTATATCCAATTTCTTCCGCAATTTTCAATGCTTTATAATAATATTCCAATGCATTGGGATAATCTCCTTGATCATCATATATAATCCCGATGTTGCCAAGCCAGGATGCTATATGATTTTTATTCCCTAATTCTTCAGAAATTCTTAATGCTATAAAATAGTATTCCAATGCCTTGGGATAGTCGCCTTGATCAGAATAGACATTTCCTATGCTCCCGCTAATGGTTGAGATGCCTCTTTGATCATTTAGCTTTTCACATATTTTTAATGAAGCGTAATAATTATTTAATGCTTCGGGGTAGTCGCAGAGTACATAATTATCCCATCCCAATTCACTTAAAGCATTGGAAATTCTATAACTGTCTTGTATTTTTTCAGCAATTTCTTTTGCCTTAGTAGCGCAGAATATTGCAGTATCGGGATTTTGGTAGCTGAATTTATCTGCAAGTGAAAGAAGGATGTCTATTCGGGTAGTATCCATTATATCAGTTTTAAGCAGGTTTTGAAGGGAGTCAATCTTAGTATTCTGAGCAAAGGAATAACAGGATATGATCAAGAGGGAAAAAGAAAGGAAGTATCTCGTAAGGTGTTTTTGCATACAGCAAAGGTAACTGATATTTTATAACTGTTAGCTAGGGAGGGTGCAAAAACCGGTTTCGGTAACCAGCCAATACCGGAACTCCCTGGCCATTTCTAATCCTCTAAACAAAATTGACTCTACGGGCAGTATATTCACCGGCACAGGTTATTTGACTGATCTAAAGATGGGGTTTCAATAAAAAACCGGTTTAGGGTGGTCAAGGGTACCGGGATATGTATTCAAGTTACAATTCACAGCTTAATAATCTTCTTTCTAATAATTTTTTCTCCCTCTAGTTGTAATAAATATATTCCGCCAGGTAAATCAGAAAGGTTTACTTTGTTCCGGCTTTGTGGGATAATATTTTTGTAAACCAATTCTCCCAGGACATTATATATCCTGATTTTAATATCCTCATTCCCGGGCTGATTAAATTGTAAAGTTATTTCTTCTGTTAAGGGGTTGGGGTAGATACTTATTTTTTCCTTTATACTTATGATTTTTTCCTTAATACCAGTAAATGAAATAACAATCGCATCCTTAACGGTATCTCTCCTGCTGCAATTTTTGGCAATGAGCGTTACGATATAAACGCCTGAATCCTGATAGATATGTGTAGTGTTGGTATCATCACTTGTAGTTCCATCTCCGAAGTCCCAAAAGTAATTGATGGCGCTGTCGCTCTGGTTGGTGAAAGTAACAATGAGACTATCGACAGTATATGAGAAAGCTGCCACCGGCTGCGGGTAATATTGGGGGTATAAGCAACCGCAGCTATCCAGCTTTACTATCCACATATTCTGGTGATTTCCCGCCAATATACCCGTATCGTTTACCCCAAAATAAAAGTTGTCACCAACAGCGATGTACCCGCCATCATCAGTTGGCATAGCATATAAAAAACGATCGTCAGATTCTTCAAATTTATCTAATCTTCTGTCCCATAAACTATCACCTTGTTCTGTTATCTTTAAAATCCATCCCCTCATAGCGTATTGAGAATCAATAAATTGACCTGCTGCAAAAAAACTTCCATCATTTAACTCATAAAGCGCAGCCCCAAGTGAACTTCCCCCTCCCGGTAACGATATAGGGCCTATTGTTTTTTGCCATTCTATGTTTCCAAAGTTGTCTAATTTATAAATATAAATCTGTTTATAATTAGAGGGACCAATTATATATTCAGTCTTGCAGGTTGTAAAGATATATCCTCCATCAGACGATTGTATAATATTCGCTGCACAGTCATTATAATTTCCACCGAAATATTTACTCCATTGCTGATTTCCTAAACTATCAGTTTTAATTATGTAAGTATCATAGCCAGTTGAATTACTCCATGACCATCCCCCAAGAATGAATCCCCCATCATTGCAAATATCAATAGTTAAGCCGGTCTGATTATTATTACCTCCATAAGTTCTCTGCCAAACTACATCGCCTGTGCTGTTAGTTTTGACAAGCCAAAAATCGTTATCATTCCCATTATTTGTTGTTCCTATTAAAATGTATCCACTATCGCTGGTTTGCCTGCATTTATAAAATACCTGTAAAAGAGAATCCCCATAAGTTTTGGTCCATAATGTATCTCCATTTTTATCAAATTTCATTAGTAATGCATCAGAATTACCAAGTGCATTAACATATCCCCCTAAAGCATAACCGCCATCAAAAGCAGGAATAAATGAGCCCCCTATTCCCGGATAATAATAGCAATTTTCCTTACCAAAAGATTTTTTCCAAATTTCATTTCCAAAGCTATCTATATACAATAAAGCTATACGCCCCCAAGAACTGCTATCGCTCGCTCTTCCAGCGATCAAATAACCGCTATCAACAGGAACAATACTAAAGGCAGTTTCCGGGTTGCCAAAAAAATCGTAAATTTTGTTAAAATAAATCTGCTGGGATTGAGCTGCAAAATTTAAACCTAAAAAAATTGTCTGGATGATAATAAGCTTTTGCATATAATTATATGCTTATTTTATGTAAAATAAATAAACTAACAAATTTATGTATAAAATTTGATGTAAAAAAGCCTAACAGAGTTATAGTTGGGAAAACCGGAGCCATTGACCATGTGAAACCGGAAATGATTGACCACCCCATAATTGGCAATTAAAATTGTCCAAACAGGTTGATATTGTTAAAGTTTCTTAGATTTGTTTTAAACGAAAATGACTGGTCAATATAAACCGGAATAGGGTGGTCAACATGACTGGAATTTCCAGTATATTCCCCGGCACAGGTTATTTGGCAGAGCTAAATATGGGGTGTTAATAAAAACCGGTTTAGGGTGGTCAAGGGTACCGGTATATGTAATTACGACAGTACCTTTGATTTTTATTTTAAATCAATTATTAATACGCCTGAATTGTACCTGTGATTTTCGGAAGATACTTGATAATCATTTAATACGTCTATAACTAAATCTTTCATTCTTTGACTATATCCTGTTATAATCTCTACACTATCAGTTCCATATATTATATGTTTTCCAATAAAATTATCAACTATTTTGAAAACATCCGCGTGTTTAATTCCGTGTAAATCCAGCCTGTTTTTCATAGTTTTTCACCAATCATCATTAGAACCTGATGTTTTTAGATATAGATATTGCCTGGGTTCTGCGACAGAACCCTCTCCCTCTCCTTAATAAACCTCTCATACTCTATCAAGCGATCCACCATCCCCCCCGGCACTATTTCAATCACCCGATTCGAAACAGAGTTCATAATCTGAAAATCATGCGAGGTGAAAATCATTGCACCTGGAAATTCTTTTAAGCCGTTGTTAAGGGCAGTTACAGATTCGAGGTCGAGGTGATTGGTTGGTTCGTCTAGTAAGAGGAAGTTGGGTTGATTAAGCATGATCTTGGATAACATACAACGCACTTTTTCCCCACCAGACAATACGCTGCTGAGTTTAAAAACTTCTTCGCCTGAGAAAAACATCCGTCCGAGAAATCCCCGAATGAACTGCTCGTCTTTATCTTTGGAATATTGTCGTAGCCAATCCAGTAAGTTAAGTTCGTTGATGCCGGTGAAGAAATTGTCAATGTCTACGCCTAAGTATTCGTGGCGTATGGTCTGCCCCCACGAGATGGTTCCACTGTCGGCTTGGGTTTTACCGGAGAGCACATCGAAAAAGGCAGTCATCACAGAAGAATCCCGGCAGACTAAAGCGATTTTGTCGTTCTTATTCACGGTAAAAGTAAGGTTGCTAAAAACGGTTTCGCCTTGTGCATTACTTTTACTCAGATTGCTTACTTGTAGAATCTGATTACCCGGGAGGCGTTCGGGTTTAAAATGAATGTAGGGATACTTTCGACTACTGGCTCTAATTTCGTCTATATTCAATTTTTCGAGCGCCTTTTTCCTGCTGGTGGCCTGTCGGGATTTTGAGGCGTTCGCACTAAAGCGCGCGATAAAGTCCATCAATTCTTTTTGCCTTGATTCTGTTTTGGCATTTTTTTGTTCTTGTTGGTGGCGCACTAACTGGCTGGATTCGTACCAGAAAGTATAATTGCCGGTGAAGATCCTGATCTTCCCAAAATCTATATCCACCATATGTGTACACACCATGTCCAGGAAGTAACGGTCGTGAGAAACAAGAATAACGGTGTTTGGAAAATCAGCGAGAAAATCGGCAAACCATGCCACGGTAATCGCATCCAGGCCATTGGTAGGCTCATCCAGCAAAAGCAAATCGGGCTGACCAAATAAGGCTTGGGCAAGAAGCACCTTCACCTTATCCTGACCATTTAGTTCGCTCATCAATTTGTTATGCTTGTTTTCCGCTATTCCCATATTGCTTAACAAACTTGAGGCTTCATTGTCGGCTGTCCAGCCGCCCATTTCTCCGTATAAAGTTTCCAAGTCTCCGGCGCGCATAAAATCTTCTGCAGTAGAATCTGAATTTGCATAGATCGCATCTTTTTCTGTGGCAATATCCATGAGATCTTTATGTCCCATTATTATTGTTTTCAGTACTTCCGTAGATTCAAATTCAAAGTGGTCTTGCTTTAGAACCGCCATCCTAATATCCTTGCCGATAGTAACACTACCTCGGTTTGGGGCTGTTTCCCCTGTGAGGATTTTTAACAAAGTGGATTTCCCCGAGCCATTCGCACCGATAACTCCATAGCAATTACCCCGGGTGAATTTTAAATTCACTTCGTCAAATAAAATCCTTTTGCCGTATTGCAGTCCTATGTCGTGGGTTGTAAGCATTGTGTAGCTTTCTTTTTGTTCCGAACAAAGGCGCAAAAATACGGTTTATTTTTTATTGTTTATAGTGATGGGGAGGGGTACTGTCGCATTAACATTGACAACAATCACAATATTTAGTTTTGGGCAACCCTAAAAACAAATACAATGACCAGGCACCATCGTTATCCCAAAGCCGTAATATTATACAATGCCTTATAAAACCTTCTGTTCTCTAACAGCTTGATGAAAAAGATCAGTTGTTTTCAGGGTTCGGTTGGATTAATGCGACAGACCTGCTGCAGCGGGATCAGATCCGCTGATTTCCCTCAGGCCTTTTCCAAGAGCCTCCAGGGCTTTTCTCAAAACATTTTCAGTACAAACGTAAGTGAGCCTGATATGGCCATCCAAATCAAAATACTCCCCGGGATTGAGCATGACACCATAATCGTTCAGGAGCTTATGACAAAGCTCCACGGAAGGCATATTAAACTTGTACCTCGGAAAGCACATTATACCACCCTGGGGCGCCACCCATTCCACAATATCCTTATTGGCATCCATCCATTTTTTAACGACCTGAAGGTTGGACATTGAAAGGATCTTAAACCTCTGCACAAGGTAATCCCTGGCAATCCTCAATGCGTGGGCATTCATTAGCTCACCTGCATAGGAAGAGGCTGCATTGGTATGAGCTTTGGCATTCTGGCACTTTGCAGTGATTTCCGAAGGGCCGATTATCCATCCGGTCCTCTGGCCTCCCAGTCCATAAACTTTTGACATGCTGCCAGTGATGATCACGTTGGGAAGTCCGTAGCTGGAAACCTGGGGGATGAAAGCCCCATCGAGAAAGATCTCGTCAATCAGGACATAGATATCTTTTGCCCGGGCAATCTCTGCCGCCTTTCTTATTTCCAATTCCCTGTCTGCCAAAACTCCGGAAGGGTTGTGCGGATTTGTCAGCACAATTAGCTTTGTCTTGTCTGTGATGAGTCCTTCAAGCGCTTCTAGGTCCAGGCGGAACCCATCTTTAAAACTCCTGAGCCATTGCACTTTCCTGGCTCCAAGCATCTTAGGTGTCAACCACAAGGGCTGGTATCCCGGCTGTTCAATGATGAACTCATCGTCTTTGTCCAGGGTGGCTAAAAATACGAGGAAATTGGCTTCAGAGCCACCGGAGGTAGTGATTATATTGTCAAGCCCGCAGCCATACATCTTTGCCAGAATCTCTTTGAGCTCTTCAGCGCCATATAGTGCATTATACCCAAGGTCAAAGTCTGACCCGGGATCGAAACGGACCAGGTCGTCATACTCGCCTTTAGAGAGGCCTTTTATATTACTGAAGGCAAGAACGTACTCAGCGTGTTCGTGGTTATTCACAAGCCAATCAAAAATTTCTACGTGTGGTATTTTCATCGCTTTAAATGATAGAAATCACAATCCATTTAATTGTTATTATTTTATGTCATTATATAAAATACTGTTGCTGCAATTAGTTTTAATGTTTTTGTCAGAATACATTTTCTCAATAGATGTAAGTGCCTGAAATTGGAGACTGGCCACACCAAACATATTATTATACTGCAATTATACATATAATAAACTTTATAAGGGAAACAGACATATTTATTTTCCATTTTTCTGCACATTGTGCTTTTTACACAACTCAAAAAAGATGAATTTGACTAACCCCGTCCGCCAGCTGG
>JBDRNO010000138.1:0-3114 GCA_043811005.1 Bacteroidota bacterium
ACTACAATGTTCAGTCTCTTTTGGGCACGTTCCATGTATTCGTACTGTCCACTCCAAACCAGGCTATAACCTTCAGGAAATTCTATTTTTTCTTCAATAATCTTTTTTGCATTCTTAACATAAGTACCCACATCTATACCGCGAAGATCAACATAAAGCCAGGCTGTGGTTCGTGCATTCTCGCTTTTAATTACAGGCGGACCTTTTTTGATTACAATATCAGCCACATAATTAATTGGAATCTGTGCGCCTGATGGTGTGGGAATCAGTACCCGTTTTAAAGCACTCAAATTATCGCGCAACTCCCGACTGTAGCGAACGTTTACCGGATAGCGTTCCAAACCTTCGACGGTTGTCGTTACATTCATACCACCAATGGCGGACATGATTACATCCTGTACATCTCCTACAGTCAGCCCGTATCGGGCGGCTTCCTCCCGTTTTATATCGAAATCGAAATAATTACCTCCAACAGTCTTATCAGGAAAAACACTAAGTGTACCTTTAACATCTTTAATTATAGCCGCAATTTCCTGTCCCAGATCGGAAAGAGTCTGTAAATCGGGTCCCATTATCTTAATACCGACAGGCGTTTTTATTCCCGTAGATAGCATATCGATACGTGTTTTAATCGGCATCGTCCAGGCGTTGGTTAAACCGGGGAATTGAATAGCCGCATCCAATTCTTCAACCAATTTTTCAATAGTCATTCCCGGACGCCATTCTTCTTCAGGTTTCAACATGATAGTCGTTTCTATCATGGAAAGAGGCGCCGGATCCGTGGCAGTTTCAGCCCGCCCAATTTTTCCTAACACATGATGAACCTCAGGAAAACTTTTTATGATTTTATCTGTTTGTTGAAGGATCTCTTTAGCTTTTGTAATGCTCAGGCCGGGATCTGTTGTTGGCATATATAACAAATCTCCTTCGTATAATGGCGGCATAAATTCTGATCCGATCTGACTAAGCGGTAAAAGAGTAATAATAAATATGATAACAGCAGAAAAAATCGTAATCCATTTAAACCTAAGCACCCAGTGAATTACAGGACGGTAAATCCGAATCAGAATACGGCTGATCGGATTCTCACTCTCAGACTTTATTTTCCCTCTGACAAAGTAGCCCATCAAAACCGGTACAATAGTAATTGCCAGCAATGCCGCACCTGCCATAGCATACGTTTTTGTAAATGCAAGCGGTTTGAACAGGCGGCCTTCCTGCGCCTGCAAGGTAAACACAGGCAAAAAAGACAGCGTAATTATGAGAAGTGAATAAAACAGCGCCGGTCCGACTTCTTTGGAGGCGTCGATGATAATAAGCCAATGGTCTTTTTTACCACCATCACGTTCAATATGTTTGTGCGCATTTTCGATCATTACAATCGCAGCATCAACCATGGCTCCGATTGCAATGGCTATTCCCCCAAGAGACATGATATTGGCATTAATTCCCTGGAAATACATAACCAGGAATGAAATAAGTATACCCATGGGTAAAGTAAACAAAGCAACAAATGCGCTGCGGAAATGAAGTAAGAATATAATACATACAATTGCCACCACTAATAATTCTTCGGAAAGTTTCCAGCTCAGGTTATCAATAGCCCGTTGAATCAATCCGGATCGGTCATACGCTGTTTTAATCGAAACACCTTCCGGCAGACCTTTCTTTAGTTCTTCCAGTTTCTGTTTTACCAGTTCAATCGTTTTTAAGGCATTCTCACCGAAGCGCATAACAACAATTCCACCAACTGTTTCGCCTTCACCGTTCCAGTCTGCTAATCCACGTCTTAGTTCCGGACCGATTACCACATTTGCCACATTCTTGATAAGAACCGGCGTACCGTTATTATCCACCCCCAATGCGATGTTTTCAATATCTTCTATGGTTTTTATATATCCCAGACCACGCACCATGAATTCTGTCTCACCCATTTCCACCAGCTTACCACCCACATCATTGTTACTGCGCTTTATTGCCATTTTCACTTTATTCAACGGAATTTTATATGCCAGCAGTTTGTTTGGATCGACCTCAACCTGGTACTGTTTTACATATCCGCCAATGGAAGCCACTTCAGAGACGCCCGGCACACCAGTTAGTTCGTAGCGTAAATACCAATCCTGAATTGAGCGAAGCTGTTGCAAATCATATTTATCTCCGCCGTCTAATACATATTCATAAACCCAGCCTACTCCGGTGGCATCAGGTCCAAGCGAGGGATTGACCCCTTCGGGTAAACGATTGGAGACATAGTTTAAATATTCTAAAACACGGCTTCTTGCCCAATACATATCGGTTCCGTCTTCAAAAATGATATAAACAAAAGAATATCCGAAAAAGGAATAGCCACGTACTACTTTAGCAAAAGGTACAGCCAACATGGCAGTCGTCAGCGGATACGTTACCTGGTCTTCCACAACCCGGGGCGCCTGCCCGGGATATTCAGTAAAAATGATCACCTGAACATCACTTAAATCCGGAATGGCGTCTATCGGGGTGTCCAGCATAGCATAAATTCCGGCAAAGGCAATAAATACAGTAAATATAAGTATCAAAAAACGATTATTTACGGATGCTTCAATTATTTTTTCTAACATAAATCATTTTCTCCATCATATCTGATAAATTAGCAACTAGAATTTAATGGCTATTAATGCTTGTGTTCTTTCATTTCTTTTTGTTGCATTTGATCTTTTTTCATTCCATTCATTTGCATGGTGTCATGCTGCATTTTCGAATGATCCATTTCCATTTCAGCCGAGTGATTATGCTCTCTTTCTTCCGGCATTTTCATTTCTTCTGAAGAATGCTGATGATCTTCGAGTTCTGATTTATCATTTTTTGTACTAATTGTTTTGGATTTCTTTTTTGATTTGTCTTCCAGCATTTTTTGTATGGCTTCCTGCAAGCGGCTTTCGCTATCCATCATAAACTGTGCTGAGATAACTATATTCTCCCCTTCCAGTAAACCAGAAATAATATGCAATTTCCCTTGTTCGCCCTCGGCGCCAATAATTACTTCTCGTGGTTCAAACCTGCCACCCTCAAGAGCAACGAAAACAATATTTCGCGTACCAGTGCGAATAACAGCCTCTGTAAGAACCACAAGGG
>JBDRNO010000139.1:0-21086 GCA_043811005.1 Bacteroidota bacterium
CACATAATCCCCCTTGTTTTGGTTATTTTTTCTGTCTTTATCCTTTTCGGGAATGTAATCAATAGTAACTTCACCTTCTTTTTTTTGGGGTTGATGGTCGTGCCCAAATTGCCTGTAATGGAGATCTCTTTGTGTTTTACTGATAAAATATTTCATCATAAACGGAAATATAATTCTTGCCACTAAACGAAAAGCAAAATACACCAATATAATTATTAACAATATTCTTAGAAAACCCATGATTGAGATTTACGATTTGAATGCGAATTTACTCAAAAATTAAACGATCGTCCGATTTTTAATAAAAAAGCCCCCGATACACAATACCGGGGGCTTTTATTTAACTAACGTAAACTTTATTTATGCACTGAAAATTTCCCGCCCTTTAAAGTTATTCCTTTCTCATTAACAATCTTATAAATATACATTCCCCTGGATAATTCAGCGATGCTTACACTGGTAATTTCACCATTTATTGATGCATTCATTATCTGCTTACCTACTATATCAAAGATATAGATCATTGCACCTTCTTTATAACCTGAAATTTTAAAGTTTATAAAGTGGTTTGCAGGATTTGGATAAACTGATATGATTTGTGTAAGATCAACAGCAGGTTGCTGAATACCAACAATAGCGCCCTCAGCAACATTGTAAGTGCCTGCAGCAAGACACCCAGCAGCATCTGTAACTGTAACGGTATAAGGACCGGGAGTAAGACCTGAAATTGTATTTGTGGTGTCTGATGTATTCCACATATAATTATATGGAGTAGTTCCGCCAGATGCAGTTACAGAAGCCGTACCATTATTAGCACCGGCAGCGGTTTCATCAGTACCTGAAACTGTTGCTGTTAATGTGCATCCCGGTGAATTTACTGCTTGTGAACCAACAAAAGCACATCCATTAGCATCGGTAACTGTAACTGAATAAATACCGACACCGAGACTTGTAGCTGTTGAAGTTGTTTGTCCATCACTCCACAGGTAAGTATAAGGTGTTGTTCCTCCGGATGCAGCAACAGTAGCTGTGCCATCACCGGCTCCTACTGATGATTCATCCATTCCCGACATTGTTCCAGTTAAAGTACAAACAAAGGCATTGATAACTACTGAGCCGGTAGCAGTACAAGGCTCTGCATCAGTAACAGTAACAGTATATGAACTAGGTGCCAGGCCAGTTGCAGTAGATGTGGTTTGTCCATCACTCCATAAATAAGTGTAAGGAGCTGTTCCGTTTGCAGGAGTTGCAGTAGCCGTACCATCATCGGCACCCACACCGGTTTCATCTGTGCTGGTAACTGATACAGTCAAGGTGCATCCACTGGCTGCATTAATTGTTACTGAAGCTGTTTGAGCACAAGCAGCAGCATCAGTGACAGTAATAGTATAGGGTCCAGGAGCTAAACCAGTAGCAGTTGATGTAGTTTGCCCATCACTCCATAAATATGTGTATGGAAGTGTACCATTTGATGCAGTTACTGTTGCTGTACCATCATTAGCTCCCGGAGCTGTTTCATCGGTGCTGCTGGTAATTGATGCAGTAATAGCACATCCTCCCGAATTAACTGTTACTGAGCCGGTTACAGAGCAACTGCCGTTATAATAAACAGTAACCGTATAAGAACCGGCACATAGATTTGTAGCTGTTGCAGTTGTTTGCCCTCCGGGGCTCCATAAATAAGTGTAAGGCCCCATTCCGCTAGCTGTTACGCTCGCCGTACCATCACATGCACCGGAAGTGCTTTCATTAGTACTGTTCATTGTTAACGTTACAGCAGCAGGCTCGCCAATATTTGCTGAGGCAGTTGTTGAACCCGCTGCCGCATCAGTTACGGTAACTGTATAAGATCCGGCACATAGACCCGTTGCAGTAGCAGTATTTTGAACAGGTGATGTGTTCCAGGAATAAGTGTAGGGAGGCGTTCCATCTAAAGTTACTACAGTAGCAGTACCATTACAATCTCCGTTACAAGTGGCATTGGTTGAAGTTGCAGTTGCGCTTAGTGGACTCGCACCGAAATTTAACACAAAAGCATCAACATACAGTTCACTTCCAACTATTAGTGTTGGTGAGCCAAATAGCATTCCCATACTCGATAATGCTACGAGCATCAATGTGTCAGGAGTAGTAATTGTATCATAATAGTTGATAGGCATATTTACAGGTGTCCAGGTAGATACAGGTGCATCTACCAATAAATACGCTTGTGCAATTACAGCCCTCTGTGCTCCATCCCAGTATGATAATTGAAAAAAAACTACTCCTGTATCACCGCTCATTGGATTTGCTTTATATGTAAAATCAAATGAAGTGGGTTTTTGAGTGTATGACATGCCAAGTGGAGTACCTAACATAGTAGAACCACCAAGACTTATTAAACCTCCAAGTGGGTCTAAGCCATAAGGAGCGCCACCCGGCCAACTAACCGTTGTTATTTTAGCAGATGATAAACCCTCTCCTGGATTTGTTGTTTCCTGAAAAATTGTCTGTGGTGAACCATAGGGAATTATTTCGTTTGTAGTACTCCAGCCATTGGGATTTGTGCTTGTCCAGGATTCCATGTCCAGATTGGTTTGCGCAAATAATATGCTAATACCAAAAGCACATAGTGTTGCTGTCAAAAATAATTTTTTCTTCATGGTTTTTATGTTTTAACCCTCGATAATATCGGGGGTTGATTAATATTGTAAATTACATAAACATTTTTGTTATTTAACAAGCCCGTGTTTTTTATTTGGTAAAAAACAACTTGTCTGTTAAGCAAAAATAGTAAATATTTTTAACCTGTAAAAAAAACAGATAAATAATTTGATTATTTTATGATACTAAACTTCCCCCTTGTTAACACAATACCTTCATTGCTGATAATTTGATATTTAAAAAAATTATTATATTTGTCTTGTAATTATTAACCAAAAACTTACAAATTATGAAAAAGAAATTACTTATTCCATTAATTGTTTTTGCATTTGCCGCCTGTGAAACAGTGAATGCACAGTGCACACCCGACCCTGTATATACCGGTGCGGGAAACCCTGGAATTTTTCCAACACCTGCTGAAGGAATAGCCGAGGGAGACATTGGAACAGCTTATTTTCAGAACATGACAGTAATAGTAGCAGCGGATACAACAATTAACACGGCTGATTACGGACTACCTCTTGGTACAATAACAGTCCCGATTAATTCTATTACAATTACAAACATCACAGGATTGCCGGCAAACCTGACATCCACCTGTGACCCTCCATCATGTTTGTGGGCTGGAGGGACCGATGGCTGTTTTTATATAGATGGTATACCTACAGCTACAGGTACGTCAACAGTAACTGTTATGGAAGTAGTAAATATAGAAACACCAGCATATCCCCCTTTATGGGCCGGCGGACCGTTTGATCTGCCTGAAAGCCCTGCAGAAGTTTACGAGCTGACAATTAATGATACCGCAACAGTTACTTGTGATGACCCCACCGGATTGACAGCTTCCAACATAACACAGACATCTGCTGATCTAAGCTGGACAGCCGCTAATGTCGGAGATACTTATATTGTAGAATGGGGTTTGCAGGGCTTTGCTCCTGGCTCTGGCATCAATTCAGCAACAGGAACTTCAGTAACCGGAACCAATACTGAAAGTATTACCGGATTAACTGCAAATACAGGGTATGATTTTTATGTAATTGAAGTTTGTGGGATTGGCGATACTAGTAATCTTGTAGGACCAGAACAATTTAGTACCGACAGCAGTGTTGGTATCAATGTATTGAATATTCCAAAATTTGATATAATACAGAATACACCTAATCCTTTTACCATGACAACCAAAATAATATTTACCACACCTGTAGCCGGGATGGTTGAGCTGGCAGTATTCAACTTGCTTGGGAACCAGGTTTACTACAAAAACATTAATGCCAAAGCAAGTACAAATACTATAAAGTTTAATTCCGGGAACCTTACTCCGGGTATGTATTTCTATTCTTTGAGCGATGGTGAGGTTACTCTAACCAAAAGGATGATCATTGCGGATAAACTCAAATAATGGAATAGAAAAACTTTATTAAAAATTTGTTATCTGCTCACATTAAACTTCCCGTTTTTTAGTGGCATCGCTTTATTATCAAAGATCTGATAAATATACAATCCTTCTGAAAGCTCAGCTGTATTCACCTGGGTTATGGTATTATCCACAGTAATGGATTTTAATTGATTCCCTAAAATATTGAAAATAATTATATGTGAGCTTCTATAATCTGAAATTTCAAAGTTTATAATATTAATAGCAGGATTTGGGTAAACCTTAATTAAATTATGATAGCTAACTTTATTTAACCCTGTTCCCACAGATATAGTAACTGAACCGCCAGCAATACACCCCGAATTATCACTAACAGTAACCGAATAAGTACCTGAAGCAAGATTGTCGATTGTTGTAGTCGTACCTCCAGTGCTCCATAGATAGGTGTAAGGCGTTGTTCCACCCGATGCAGTTACAGTGGCTGTGCCATCACTAGCACCAATACTTGTTTCATTAGTGCCTGATACTGTTGCTGATAAATTACTGCTGCTGCATTCAAAAGAATTAACTGCTACTGAGCCAACATAAGTACATCCATTCGCATCAGTAACAGTAACTGTATATAGATCGGGAGTAAGCCCGCTAATGTCATCCGTTGTTTGCCCTCCGGGGCTCCATAAATAAGTATAAGGTGGGGTGCTTCCATAGACCAATACGGAAGTTGTACCATCATTACCTCCCGAAATTGTTTCATCAGTACTTGATAATGTTACGAAAAAGTCAGTAGGTTCAATAATAGTAGCTGTAGCATTAACGTTTCCACTATTTGCATCAGTAACAGTTACCGAATAACTATCTGCACATAGCCCTGTTGCAATAGCTGTTGTTTGAGCCAAATTATCATCCCACAAATAAGTATATGGAGGTGTACCACCAGTTGCATTTACGGTAGCAGTTCCATTACAAGCGCCATAACATGTAACATCAGTTGCATTTGCTGTCGCACTAAGGGGGCTTCCACCGGTATTAACTGTTACTGAGGTTGAATAAGTACAACCATTGGCATCCGTAACGGTAACTGTATAAGAATCGGCACAAAGCGCTGTAGCTGTTTGGGTTGTTTGTGAAGCGGGGTCATCCCATTGATATGTGTATGCCCCCGTACCCCCGGAAGCAGAGATAGAAGCATCACCATCACAGGTACCTGAATCATCAGTACTTGATGGTGATCCCGTAATTGCTGACGGGTCGTTGATATTTAATGTACTACCAGCTTGTGTGCAAAGATTTCCATCGCGTACCATCACATCATAACTGCCGGCACTTAAGCTGGAAAAGTTACCTGTAGTATTCGGGTATGTGATTCCTCCATCTATGGAATATTCCAATGTACCTGTTCCTCCGTTTGCTGTTATCATAATTGTTCCATTGGTTAAACCATAACATGTGATATCGGTTGATGATTCTGAACTAATGGTTATTGCCGGAGGTTCAGTAATAGTAAAATTGGCAACAGCTACGCATCCTACATTATCAGTAACCGTAACTGAATATGAACCCTGAGATAAGTTAGTACCTGTTCCGCCACCGCTCCAGTTATATGTATATGGAGGGGCGCCACCTGAAACTGAAACTGTTGCCGAACCATCACTGCCGCTATTACAACTGACATTAACAACACTGGTTATTGTTGCTGTGGGTGCACCTGCATCATTAACCGACACTATTGTATCTTCCGTACAACCGGTGAAATCGACAACTATTATGGTGTAAGCGCCTGCTGCTAACCCGGTAGCTGTATAAGTGGTTTGTGAAGCTGGGTCATCCCATAGATAAGTGAATGGAGCAACGCCCCCGCTAACTATACTTACTGAAGCTTCACCGTCAGAGTTCCCGCAAGTGGCATTCACACTGGCAGTTGCAAGTATAATAGCGGATGGCTCTGAAAGAGTTATAGTGCTGCCGGTTTGTGTACAGAGGTTGGCATCACGCACTATTACATTATAACTACCTGCACTCAAGCCGGAGAAGTTACCCGTGGTATTCGGATATGTGCTTCCGCCATCTATTGAATAGCTAAGTGTGCCCGTACCTCCGTTTGCCGTAATAGTAATTGTTCCATCAAACAATCCATTACAGGTAATATTGGTTGATACTTCCGAACTGATAGTAATAGCTGCCGGTTCATTGATTGTAACAGCATCAACTGCAGGGCAATCATTATTATCCGTAACAGTTACATTATATGTCCCAGCCAGCAAGCCGGTTGCCGTTTGAGTTGTTTGTGAACCCGGATCATCCCACTGATATGTGTATGGTGTTGCTCCACCTGTTGCTGTGGCTGTAGCAGAACCATCAAAACCTCCATTGCAGCTAACATCCGTTGATGTTGTTGCTGCACTTAGAGCAGGTGAAACGTTTATTACATAATAATCAATAGAGTCGTCTTCTTCTGCATAGGTAGGTCCAAAGAACCAATCACAATAAACATAAGCAGTAGTATAAGCTACGATATTGTAAGAGCCCGTATTTGTTGGTGTGCCATAAACAGAAATACATCCATCGGTCCCGCCAGCCCATGAACAAGAGGGTGGATTACATTCATATTGAAGTCCGGGTGGTGTATTGGCAATGCCTGTTAAAACAACGCTGTCAATTACAATTATGCCTGAAAGAGCATCACAATCAGGGTGTGTTGTGTCCGGTGCAACAATAACAGTTATTATCTGATCATAAGGGCAACCAACTGTTGCATCCTGTAAGCCAATAATACTATCAGGGTGGATACCCGGAATTGTATATTGTGGATCGGGTGTACAAACCTGGGCATAAGTTTGTCCGGACATAAAGACCAATCCTGTAATTACTAATGAAAAAAGTAATAGAATGTTTTTTTTCATCATCTATAAATATATTTGATTAAAAATAAGTGTTAATTATCTGCAATATTGGAAGCAATTGTTTCTAAATTCAGTAAAAAAAGGAAAAATAAACTACCTTATCATTTTAGGCCTTTTTTCGTCCGAAACCGTAAGCTTTTTTCTGCCTTTAGCCCTTCTCCTGTTAAGCGTTTCCTGCCCATTGACTGTTGACATTCTCTCCCTGAAACCATGCTTGTTCCTTCTTTTTTTTGCGGATGGTTGATAAGTTCTTTTCATAAAAAATGTTTTAAAAATGCAAAGATAAATATTTTTTTCGATTAATGTTTTTTTCAAGACGAAGATAAAAATTTCCCCGTATATATAAGCATTTTTCAATCTTCGTCTTGAAAAAAACATATATATGTCACATTTTTTGTTTCAAAAAATTTTTCTTCAAAATGATCATTTAAATGAAAAATTTTAATAGCAGGGACATGATATTTGCTTGTAGCTATATTTATTTCATCTCCTTTTAAATATAAAATACCGTTTGACAAATCATTAAAATTTTTAATCCGGAATTTGCCCTTAACCCAATCTGCAATAACAGGTAAGTCTGTTACGGACCTTCCTATAATAAAATCGAATCTATCCTTCAGCTTTTCAACCCTGATTTGTTCACATGTAACATTATTTAATTCCAACTTCTCATAAACGGCTTTCACTACCATTATTTTCTTTCCAATAGAATCAACCAAATGAAAATCAGCAGCGGGAAACATGATAGCCAATGGAATACCGGGAAATCCACCGCCTGTTCCAAGATCTAATATTTTAGTTCCTGGTTTGAAATTAATAATCTTTGCAATTCCTAGTGAATGGAGTACATGATGTTCATACAATCTGACAATGTCTCTCCTCGATATCACATTTATGCGTGCATTCCAGAATACATAAAGTTGTTTTAGCAGAATAAATTGCTGTAACTGCGTTTCGGAAATATTTGGGAAATATTTTAATATCAGGGAATGATCATCCATCATTTGTTCAATTTTCCGCAATCCTAAAATAATCAATATTCAGAAATCAATTAAATTTTCCCTTCAATATTTTTAAGAACATTGAATAAAAGTTCTCTGGCTCTGAACAATTGTGCCTTTACGGTTCCTAATGGAATATCGAGCTTTTCTGCAATTTCCTCATAAGACAGCTCATTGAAATACCGAAGTTCAACGAGCATCCGGTAGCGTGGCTTGAGCGTCTTGACAATGTCATGTATCATTTTTATTTTTTGTTTCTTTAAAAATTTCTCTTCGGGATCAAGCATTTGTGAACGTAAGTCAATGCTTGTTTCAATACCCTCACTATCTTCATATTTTTTATCAATTGAAAGGAACTTTTTTTTCTTTCTCCTGATAAAATCAATGCAATTGTTTGATGCTATCTTGAAAAGCCAGGTACTAAAGGCAAATGTAGGAGTATATTGATGTAAATTTTTAAATGCCTTTCCGAATGCTTCAACAGTTAAATCATTAGCATCATCGCGATTATTAACCATTTTTAAAAGCAAAAAATATATCGAATCGCGGTATCTATCCATTAATTCAGCATACGCCTTCTGATCTCCCCCAATGGCTAATATTACCAGCCTGTAATCGTGTTGTGCTTTATCCGAAAGATGTAAACCCTGTTCTATTTCCATTTATTGTTCTTAATAATCAGATTTGTTAGAACTACAAAAGAGTTAAATAAGAGAAATGACAATTCATATATGGGCGAAAATAATAATAAATCTCTTTCACCCAACCGATTCATGCATTTTTTTATAACAACATACTGTAATATCAATTGAAAAGCAAATAAAAATAAAACAATATTTCTTTTATAACCCATTGATAGAAGAGTAAATAAAGCTAAAAAAAAGAAAAAACAGTTTAAATAAAACGTTCCAAGTAAAATTTTCTGGTTAAATTTATAATAAAACCCGGTGGTAAGATGTCTTCTTTTTTGAAGTAACCAGTCCCATAATGTAGTCTTTGCCTCTGAAATAGTATGTGCTTCATTCTGAATTTCTATTCGTACATTATCATTTGTTGCTGACTCATTAACAAACAAATCGTCATCTCCCGATTGAATGTTAAAATGTGATTCAAAACCCATATTTTTCATAAATAAAGACTTACGGTAAGCAAGGTTTCTGCCAACACCCATATATGTTTTTCCAATTAATGAAAATGACAAATATTGTAGTGCAACAAAAAAGGCATCAAACCTGATTAATTTGTTCAAAAGCCCGGTTGTTTTTTTATAAGTACAATAACCTAAAATTATATCAATCCCTGCCATGAAATTACTTTGCATTGTGGAAATCCATAATTTGCCGGCAGGCGCACAATCAGCATCTGTCAGTAGCAGTAAATCGTTAGTGGCAGCGTTGATGCCTGATGTTAAAGCTAATTTCTTCCCAGAAGAAATATTCCCATCATCTCCGTTTTTAATAGTAATAACCTTTAAATTGTCATATTTTTTTAAGAATTTATCGAGAACATCAGCCGTTTCATCATTTGAACTATCGTTTACCACAATTACTTCGAAATCATTGTACTCTTGCTCCAAAACCGAAGGAAGATTGGTTAGCAGATTTCTTGCCTCATTCATTGCACAAATGATAACTGATACAGGATATGTTACTTTCAATGAGGATCTCTTATTATATAAAGCCAGTTTTCCGAATATACCGAAGTAGTAATACAACCGGATTGCTGTACATATAATAAAAATATTCAATATAATGTCTTCCATTTGTATTGTAATAACATAACATTGTAAATTGATTAAAATAAATTTTACTAAAATATTGAAATACAAAGTATTCACGAACACCTTTAAAAACAAACAATAGAGTGAGTAAATTCCGATACGTTAAATTATGTGCCAGACAAAACTACACATTTGAATTTATCAAAGATTGTTCGACACTTAAAAAAGTCATTTTTTAATTTATTTAGTGTCTTTTTAATTTTTATCATTAGTTTTCACTTTGTAGAATATGAAACCCTGTAGCAATAGAAATTCCCCAAGGAAAATTCGTATATTTACCCCGTTTTATTTCAGCTCTGGGAAATTTTTATTTTGTAAATTATCACACTATCATCGCTATTCAATCGCATATTAGCATCAGATGAAATTCACTATCACAAAAAAAGACAAAACAACCAAAGCCCGAACAGGAAAATTAATTACCGGTCATGGAATTGTAAAAACCCCTGTTTTTATCCCTGTTGCAACAACAGGTACAGTTAAAGCTGTGCACCAAAGAGAATTGGAACAGGATGTTAAATCACAAATAATACTTTGTAACGCATACCATTTATTTGTAAGGCCTGGACTGCAAGTTATTGAAAAAGCCGGAGGATTGCATAAATTCATTGGTTGGGATAAACCTATATTAACTGATAGTGGTGGTTACCAGGTATATTCATTGGCCGAAAACCGTAAGATTACCGAAGAAGGGGTGTCTTTTCAATCCCATGTTGACGGGTTAAAACACTTTTTTACACCTGAAAGTGTAATAGACATTCAAAGAACTATCGGCGCTGACATAATCATGGCTTTTGATGAATGTGCTCCTTATCCCTGCGAATATAACTACGCTAAAAATTCTATGGAACTAACTCACAGATGGCTCAAAAAATGTTGTGAAAGATTTGATGTGGCTTGTTCCATGATGAATAAGTCCTGCCGGAATAAGGAAATTAATAAATATGATCAAACACTTTTTCCTATTGTTCAGGGAAGCGTTTATAAAGATTTGAGAAAGCAATCAGCAGAAATCATTGCCTCTTATGATAGGGAAGGAAATGCCATTGGTGGACTGTCGGTTGGTGAACCAACTGAGATCATGTATGAAATGACTGAGGTTGCTTGCCATATACTTCCCGAAAACAAACCCAGGTATTTAATGGGTGTCGGCACTCCTGCAAATATTTTAGAATGTATTGCGTTAGGAATTGACATGTTTGACTGTGTTATCCCTACAAGAAACGGAAGGAACGGAATGCTCTATACTAAAAAAGGAATTATCAACATCAGGAATGAAAAGTGGAAAAACGACTATTCGCCCATAGATATTGAGGGTGCAATTTTTGTAGATTCACAATATACTAAAGCATACTTGCATTATCTGTTTAATAGAAAAGAAATATTGGGCTTACAAATCGCAAGTCTTCACAATCTTAGCTTTTACCGATGTCTTATAGAAGAAGCAAAAAAAAAGATCACGGATGGAACATTTTATTATTGGAAAAATAAGATGGTAAATAAACTCGATACAAGGATATAGCTTTATTCAAAAACAAGTTTTTAATAAAAATCGCTTCAGCTGGAAATAAATGTATGTATTATTGTGTTCATGTGTTCATGTATTATCATTCTCAATATTTTGTTGAACACATGAGCACATACAAAATTATCGTTCCGCCAGCTGACGGATCAATAACGCTTTTTTAAGAACCGAATGAAAATTATTGATAAATACATAATCAAGAAGTTTTTAGGAACTTTCTTTTATGCCATATCATTAATAACTTTAATCGTTATTGTTTTTGATATTTCCGAAAAAATTGATGATTTCATTGAAGGTGAAGCTCCTTTTAAAGCAATCGTCTTTGATTATTACTTAAATTTTATTCCGTTTTTCGTCAACCTTTTCAGCCCCCTATTTACTTTTATCGCTGTAATTTTCTTTACTGCAAAAATGGCGGCAAATACCGAGATCATTGCTATTATAAACAGTGGAATGAGTTTCAGAAGAATGTTGTTCCCTTATTTTATTGGAGCAACGGTATTAGCTTTTTTGTCATTATATCTCAATAATTTTGTGATCCCTAATGCAAATAAAAAACGGTTCGATTTTGAAGTAACGTATATAAAAGTAAAATACCGGAATTCAGATAGAAATATACACAGGCAAATCGAACAAGGAACTTTTATCTACTTAGAACGATTTGACAATTTAAGAAATATTGGCTCCAAATTTTCATTGGAAAAGATGGAAAACAATGAATTAAAATATAAATTAATGTCTGATCACATAAGATGGGACTCTGTATCAAACAAATGGCAAATTACAAATTATTTCATTCGTCAAATTGATAGCTTGCATGAAACACTCGAAACCGGCATAAGATTAGATACTACGCTAAACTTTTACCCGGGGGAATTTGGTCGCAGAATGAGCAGCATTGAAACGATGAATTATATAGAATTAAACCAATTTATCGAAAATGAAAAATTAAAAGGTTCTGAAAAAACGGTGTATTATCTTCTTGAGAAACATAAACGTTTCGCATACCCCTTTGCAACGTTTATTTTAACATTAATTGGCGTAACCTTTGCAAGCAAAAAAGTACGGGGAGGGATCGGATTGCATATAGGGCTGGGATTGTTGATAAGTTTCGCTTATATTTTGTTTATGCAAGTCTCAATAACATTCGCGACCAATGCAAACGTTTCTCCAATGTTAGCATCGTGGATACCCAATATACTTTTTGGAATGCTCGGTATTTATTTACTCAAAATTGCTCCTAAGTAGTTAGTATATAAAAATGCGAGATGTTGGATGTTTGATATCGTTATTAATGTTCCCCCTTCCCATCCCACACAAAATATTTTAACACACTTGAAAATTCACTAAGTCCTCTCTTTAATTATCTTATATCACAGCATTTTCCTTTCCACACAAAACATTTTTTAAATTCTGCTTTAATGCTCAATTTCTTCTTTTCACCAAAGGTGGAAAATAATCCGTAAACCGTTGAACCGCTGCCGCTCATTGAAGAATATTCGGCACCTAAGGAATAAAATTTCTCTTTTATTTGTTCTATTTCGGGATGATTTTGAAAAATAAAATTTTCAAAATCATTGTGTAGTACCCCTTTCCATTCCGATACAGGGAATTTTATTAATTTCTTTATAGATGCTTTAGTATTACTATACTTTAATCCTAACTTTTCATACTGAGCATAGCCGAAGTACGCTTTAGAGGTATCAATATGTATTCCCGGATTTACCAGCACAATATTATATCCACTTAAATCAAGATCAATTAATTCAAATCTATCTCCTTTTTCATAAGCAAAAACCGGCTTGCTGTTGATGAAAAAAGCACAATCACTTCCCAATTTCCGCGCATAATCTTCCATTTTCCCTGTTGAAAGTTTAAGATCAAATATATCGTTCAGCAATTTAATCGTAAAAGCAGCATCAGAAGAGCCTCCACCCAGCCCAGCGCCAACAGGAATGATCTTATGTAAATGTATCCGTACTGGAGGTAAATCAATATCACTATCGAGCAAATTATATGCTTTTACACATAAATTTTTCATATTCTTTGCCTCAGAAGAATCAACGTCAGAAGGGAACTGAATGGCTGAATATGTAAAAAGACATTTGTCCGGTCTTTTGTTTTTGTCATTAATTCTTACAATCTCCAAAATATCACATAATCCAACCGGAAAAAAAACGCTTTCAATATTGTGAAAGCCGTCTGACCGCTTTTCCACGATATTCAACCCGATGTTTATCTTTGCATTGGGAAAACAAATCATTATATTTGTAATTTAAAATTGTAAATTTAAAATCAAAATTTATAAATTCCAACTGAAAATATTTAGCCTCTTAAATCGTTTTTTTAAAATTTAAATTTGAAAAAACATAGTATCTTTGCATCCCCATTTTATCAGGATAAATTTTTTAAACCATGCCAACTCTATTAGACTTTGAAGAACCGATCAAAGAACTATTGGAACAGTTAGAAAAGGCAGAACAAATAGCCGAAAAGGGTGATGTTGATGTTTCCGAAACTGTTAAATTGTTGAAAAATAAGATCAAAGATAAACGAAAAGATATCTTTCAGAATCTCACTCCATGGCAAAAAGTCCAGCTATCCCGCCATCCCGACCGACCTTACACTTTAGCATATATCGAAGCAATCACTGGCAATGTATTCACCGAACTACACGGTGATAGAACGGTTAAAGATGATAAGGCAATTGTTGGAGGGTTGGGAAAAATTGATGAACAAACCATTATGTTCATAGGACAACAAAAAGGTATTAACACAAAAATGCGCCAGTACCGAAATTTTGGCATGGCCAATCCTGAGGGCTACAGGAAGGCATTACGATTGATGAAATTAGCTGAGAAATTCAACAAACCAATTGTAACATTTATTGATACTCCTGGAGCATATCCCGGATTGGAAGCCGAAGAAAGATGTCAAGCCGAAGCTATTGCGCGCAATCTTTTTGAAATGATCCAATTAAAAGTTCCAGTTATATGCATTGTGATCGGGGAAGGAGCTTCAGGCGGGGCTTTGGGGATTGCAATTGGCGATAGGGTATTAATGCTTGAAAACACATGGTATTCTGTTATCTCTCCCGAATCCTGCTCATCAATCCTTTGGAGAAGCTGGGATTATAAAGAGCAGGCAGCAGAAGCCCTCAAACTAACCGCCCAAGACATGTACAATAATAAGTTGATTGACGGGATTATCCAAGAACCTTTCGGAGGAGCTCATACCGACCAACAAAAAATGTTTAAAATCGTTAAGAAAGAAATAAAAAAACACCTCCAGGTCCTTATCCCTATAGATCCATTAGAAAGGATTGAAAGCCGCATTGAAAAATTTTGCTCTATGGGAGTGGTCTGTGAAAAGTGATAATTGTTAATAAGTTTTTCCATAACTTATTTGTCTTATTTCTACCTTTGTTGTATGGCCGAATTTCAAAATACACTTAAAAAAACGCAAAAAAAAAAGACAAAGCAATCCAAGTTTGTCCGCCAAGACACTTCTTTTACGTTATTGGAACATGGTAAACTACCCCCACAGGCCATAGACCTTGAAGAAGCCGTACTGGGTGCATTGATGCTTGAAAAAGACCCTCTCGCTGTTGTAATTGATAAACTTAAACCTGAGAGCTTTTACAAAGAGGCCCATCAAATAATTTTTTCCGCAATTCAAAATCTATTCCAAAAGTCAGAACCAACCGATATGCTTACCGTTTCCAACGAACTAAAGAGTTCTGGTGAGTTAGATCTTGTTGGTGGCCCATATTATATTGCACAGCTTACTGGGAAAGTCGCATCAACAGCAAATACTGAATATCACGCTCATATTATTTTACAGAAGTTTATTCAGAGAGAATTGATCAGAATATCTTCAAGAATAATTGAAGAAGCTTATGAAGATACAACTGATGTATTTGAACTGCTCGATAATGCTGAAAGCAGCCTGTTCGGAATAGCAGAAGGGACTATCAGGGGAGTCCCAGGTCAAATGAAAGACCTCCTTGGTGAGGCTATTACTCAAATTGAAGAAGCAAAGAAACAAAAAGACGGAGTAACCGGTATCCCGTCAGGTTTTACAAAATTAGACAGAATTACTTCCGGATGGCAAAAATCCGATCTCATTGTTATCGCTTCACGCCCCGGCATGGGTAAAACTTCTTTGGTGCTTTCCATAGCACGAAATGTATCTGTTGACTTTAATATACCCGTAGCCCTGTTTTCACTTGAAATGGCATCAATACAATTAGTTACACGGCTAATTGCCAATGAAACCGAATTAGACGCTGAAAATTTAAAGAGAGGAAGACTTGAAGACCATGAATGGGAACAATTACACTCAAAAATTTCCGGATTGGATACTGCCCCGCTTTTTATTGATGACACACCCGCACTGTCAATCTTCGAACTCAGAGCTAAGTGCAGACGGCTTGTAGCAAAACATAATATCGAACTTATTATCGTTGACTATCTTCAGCTTATGACTTCCGGAATGGAAGGTAAAGGTAACAGGGAACAGGAGATCAGTATGATCTCGCGTTCATTAAAAAGTATAGCTAAAGAGCTGAATGTCCCAATTATAGCATTATCACAGTTGAGCCGTGCTGTTGAAACACGGGGTGGGATCAAACGTCCACAGTTGTCAGACCTCAGAGAATCAGGTGCAATCGAACAGGATTCTGATCTGGTTATATTTATTTACCGCCCTCAATACTACGCCTTGGATGAATGGGAAGACGGTACGGTTAGTACCGGTCAGGCTGAGATAATCATAGCTAAACACAGGAACGGGCAAACAGGCAGAATTCGCTTGAAATTTATTAATAGACTTGCAAAATTTAAAGACCTCGAAGAAGATTACTTCCCTCTTGAAGCTGAACCATCCGGTGTTGGCGAAATCAAAACTTATACTGTTGAGTCAAAAATGAACGAACCGGATGAGGAGGAACCATTCTGATTTATCCTCATAACAAATTTAAGGTTAATTTAGATCAATTAAATTCTGTTTAGTATTCAGGATTTTGAGAATATAAATTAAATATGTTTCATTATATTTGCAATAAATCTTACAGTAACTATCTGTGTAATCATTGTAAATTGGGATAATTTTTTTAAATGAAAAAATCTTTTCTTATAATATACTTTTCTTTTCTAATTATTTCTTCTCAGGCAGCTTATATCCTCATTCCAATGGATAACACACAAAAAAACCACCTGAAAGCTTATGGCATTGCTTACTGGGTGCTGCAAAATGATATTGAAATTAGCTGGCTTCTAAACTACAGGGGGGGAAGTTTTATGTTAAAATATATAAAACTAATTGAAAATGAATGTGTTATTAGAGGCGTATCCTATGAGATTATTGCTGATGTCCAATCCACCCAAATATTACTTGAAATTGCCAATCCTGAAATAAACATGGATGTTGTAAAACTTGAAAAAGCCCCTAAGGTTGCTGTTTACTCACCTAAAGACAAACGTCCGTGGGATGATGCAGTAACATTAGTGCTATCGTATGCGGAAATTCCCTATGATGTGGTGTATGATGAAGAGGTTATTCAGGGGATGCTACCATTATACGACTGGCTGCACATGCACCATGAAGATTTTACAGGGCAGTATGGTAAATTTTATGGCGGTTCCAGAAGCACTACTTGGTATCAAAATTATGTCAGATCACACGAAGAAATAGCAGAAAAACTTGGCTTCAACAAGGTTTCAGAATTAAAACTTGCAGTAGCAAAGAAAATAAGAGATTATACGGCTGGCGGAGGCTTTTTATTCGCAATGTGTGCTGCAACCGACTCTTATGATATTGCATTAGCTGCCGAAGATGTTGATATATGTGACTACATGTTTGATGGCGATCCCCGCGACCCCGATGCACAATCCAAGCTGGATTTCTCTAAATCCTTTACTTTTAAAGATTATATACTTAGTATAAATCCTTATGAATATGAATTTTCCACTATTGATGCTACCCCAATTCATAGTAAAACCCCGCAAAACATTGACTACTTCACACTGTTTGAATTCTCGGCAAAATGGGACCTCATCCCTACTATGTTATGCCAGAATCATGAACAGGTCATTAAAGGATTTATGGGGCAAACAACTGCATATAACAAGCAATACATAAAACCTGATGTGCTAATCATGGGTGAAAACAAATCCCTGAACTCTACCCGTTATATCCATGGCGAATACGGGAAAGGTACCTGGACATTCTACAGCGGTCATGACCCGGAAGATTACAGGCATTACGTTGGCGACCCCCCTACCGATCTTAACCTCCACCCAAATTCACCGGGTTACCGACTAATTCTCAACAATGTTCTGTTTCCTGCCGCCAGAAAAAAGAAACTAAAAACGTGATGCTATATGTCCGACCTGTACTGATAGACTTGTCGTGATTTTTAATCGGACAATGTAAATCCGGGCTGTACATTGTTTACACCGATAATTACGACCCTAACTTTTTAGTAAAAAACGAGGCAGTTGTCCTGAAATTTATTTATTGATTAAGGATATAATCTGTGTCAATCATAAAATATCCACGAAACCCCAAATTTTAATGCCCTGTCAGGCATAGGATAGTGTGGCACCAGATAGTAGGTATTGCCGGTAAATCCGGAGTTTATATGTTCGAACTTTAAAAATAACCTTGCCATCTTTATCTTCAGATTTACAAAAACATCAATATAAGGATAATTCCCTATCTTCTTTTCATTTTGCAAATAAAACATACCAGTTGCCGGCATATATGAATCGGCATAATATGTGGTATTATACAAAACATCAAATCCTATTTGTGCTAACAGGGCTTTTTTAAACAGATAATTTTCATAATAGACGGAATGACCGGAAATAAGCTCAGGAACCCTTATTACTTTTTCCCCAATAACATATTGATAGATCACTCTATTGTTCAAATGCCATTTACCCAACTTGAAATCTTTATATAAATATGCTGTAAATATTTCTATCGGATCATTAAGTTGCTTAGGACTGGCATTATTATCAAAATATATATAATTGAGTATATGAGAAAAAGAAGCTGCCAACCTGAAGTATCTCTTGTTTAAAGCATATTCCAGTTTGCCATATAGCAAATCCGTTTTCATAAAAATGGAATCCCAGGTAAAATTATTTGAAGAGTAAATATTATATATCAACCGTGGTGCCCTTTTTTGGATATTGATACAAGCGCTTAAATTACCATTACTGCTGCTCAATTCAGCTCTGTCTTTTTTATGTTCCCTGCTATTTTTAAATCTTTTTAATAAAAACATGCGTATGGAATAATCATTTTTATTACTACCGTAAAAATTATAATCCCCGGCAATCTCCCAATTCCAACTATTATTGGAATAATGATCATTCTCTTGCTCATTCTTATTCACTGTCACGATCTTACCTGTATTTACACCTGTCTTTCTCACATTACCGCCAATTATAAGATTTTGCAATGTTGTATCAAGCCGCGTCCCAAAGGAAGAAATGACATCAGTGTGATCATCCTGGATTAATAACACATGTTGATGCATTAAATCCAACGATGAAGTTAATCCGGGTTTTCGTCCTAAAAATGTGGTCAATGAGATTTTGTTTTCAACTGTAGAAAAGTAGGTCGAATCAAAAGTATTTACCGAATCCTTTGGGGGAAAGGGAAAAGGATAGAAATTTGATGAAGGGGCATCGTCCTGATATACCAGTGCCCTCCGCTCAAAATAGAATGAATGAGAAATGCGGGAGGTTGGATCAGGTGCATCCGAATCTTTAACCTTTACAGAGTCACTTCCAAGAGTATCTTTCAAAACCATTTGTCTATTATTTCCTGAGACATGCTTGCTACCACTTCTACTGTCACCTGCCCTTTGCTCATCATCTGTTGTCCCCAGAACACTATCTCTAACCAAGGTTTTTTTCTTCCCAAGATCCAAATATTGCTTAATATAATAGCTATTTCCTTTCCATTCATTTTTAGCGCCTATGAGATTAACATCAATTGCTCCTTTATTAATTCCCGGAGTGTTCTCAAATAATGAATCCTCGCTAATGCCACCATTTTCCTCTACTTTTATATTATTCCAGATAACATTAGCCAAAAGTTTATATCGACCGCTTGTAGATTTATACCAGCTAAAAAAAGACAGATTCCAGTCGTCTGATTTTTGACGCAAATAAAATCCTTCAGAGGCCAACTTTTGAAATTCAACACCAGCATTAAAATTTTTATTGATATTTTGAGTATGCAACACCCTGAGCAATTGCTCATTTTTTGAACCCATAACATAATATAATTCAGTAAACGGAGATCTGACAGTGTAATATTTAATATCTTTCGACTTGAATTCATAAATATCAAAACTATGGGTTCCAAAGTCAATACCCACCGGTCTTTGTTGTTCTGAAAAGCACAAATTCTTATATGCCAAGCCCAAGTTGCCCAAATGCTTATAAAATGCTGATTTTTTCAATAACGGATTATACACTTGAAACCCATTTAGTGATGTATTTAAAAAAGATATTGAATCTGCATTTATTTCTATACTATTCTCAATAATAAATTTAACCGTATTACTATCATCTGGCGAGGAAAAATTACCAGCAGATAATTCCATTGGTGCTTGAAGTAAAAATGAAAAAATGATTAATAATAGGTAAAACCTGTTCATTGATTTTCAAGAAAAACGTGAGTAATTGAGATATGCAGTTTCAAAAGTACTACAAATAAAGAATTTGGCAAACAGTCAATCCGTGGAATATGAATATGGTTTTGTGCGAGTATCATTTATGGGTTTGGAAACGGTAGCACCGGTTATTTTTGGGTTTGATCCTGGGTGTTGTTGCCCTGATAAATTACGGCATTTTTGTAGATCCTGTTACAATGATGTAAAAAGGTCGGTAGCTCAATCGATAAAATCATAGTAAAAGCAATTCGTTTTCAGAAATAATCGGTGTAATCTATCCCGCACAGGAATCACATTTCACTTATAAAATCACTTTTTCAATAATTTGCGGGATTCGGGAATTAGTGTAATCTGTGTATAAAAAAACCCCGTACACTAAGTGCACGGGGTAAAAAAAACTGGCAACGACATACTCTCCCGCCTGTCACAGCAGTACCATCTGCGCTGGTGGGCTTAACTTCTCTGTTCGGAATGGGAAGAGGTGGACCCCACCGCTATAGTCACCATAAATCGTTAATTAGTGATTTGGTGATTTAGTGATTTGGTGATTGATAAATTCCAATTCGCCAATTTCCCAATACACCAATTCTCTAATTCCCTATAATATATGACATGAAGAAAGAAAATTCCGAATGTTAATTAAACCAATTTTACCTATTGATACTAAAGTTTACGGGAAATTAGTATTGCTCGGCTTTGACATTACTGTCTTTACACCTGCAACCTATCAACGTCATAGTCTTTAACGTCCCTTAAAGGAAGTCTCATCTTGAGGTAAGTTTCGCACTTAGATGCTTTCAGTGCTTATCTTGTCCGAACATAGCTATCCTGCGATGCAACTGGCGTCACAACAGGTACACCAGAGGTTCGTCCGTCTCGGTCCTCTCGTACTAGAGACAGATCCTCTCAAACTTCCAACGCCCACAACAGATAGGGACCGAACTGTCTCGCGACGTTCTGAACCCAGCTCGCGTGCCACTTTAATGGGCGAACAGCCCAACCCTTGGGACCTTCTCCAGCCCCAGGATGTGACGAGCCGACATCGAGGTGCCAAACCACTCCGTCGATGTGAGCTCTTGGGAGTGATAAGCCTGTTATCCCCGGAGTACCTTTTATCCTTTGAGCGATGGCCCTTCCATGCGGAACCACCGGATCACTATATCC
>JBDRNO010000140.1:0-3344 GCA_043811005.1 Bacteroidota bacterium
ATTACCTATTTTTCACTATTTCAAAAGATGTTGAGAAGTTTTTATGGCAGGATATATAGAAATGCAATTAATAAAATAGCATTTATCATAGATAATGGATCAATTAATCAATATGCACAGATTGATAGATTAGCAAAAGGCGCAATAAATGCAATAGAAGCAAACAGGAATGACGATGATATCGTAAACACTAGCCCGCTGAAATATGCACTCAACTATACTGTAAACGTTTACAGACAAGAGGTTGCAGAAAGTACATATACAAACACGGCCAGCATTACAACTTATGGAACAAGACGACCTAAATTAGGATTTTATGAGCTTGCATGGTGTAGAGATCAAACAACTGCAGAGGCTATTCAAGAATTATTAATTGATGATTACGCTCAACCAAAATGGGAATTATCTTTTGAAGATCATGGATTTAGATTAATCCATTCAAGCATGTTTGATATTATTTGTTTAACAATTCCATGGCTTTACAACGAAGAGCAGGAGTCTTTTATTAATCAATTTTTTAAAATTCTTGAAAATAAAATTAGTTTAGATTCAGGGAAAATATTTTTTAGGGTACGAGATACAGCTTTATTTTTGACTCGGGCATATTTGGCTGACGGAACATACACGGCGGACGGTGAAATTAAAGCTGGCGGCGAACGAGATGAAAGAAATTATTTATCTTAAAGTGAGGTGAAATAAAATGGCAGATCAAACAATTACATCATCTGAGGAAATGGTTGGCTCAGGACATGCGACAAAAAGCGACACATTAAACAGACTAACATTGATTGAACACCACACCGACGGGACGCATGAATGTGATAAAGTAACACAACATTTTTTTGCGGCAGATGCGGAAGCCTCTGATACTTACGCTATTACATTAGCCCCAGTCCCCGCATCTTATACAACTGGGATGATGATTAATTTTACTGCGAATACTTTAAACACAGGTCCTGCAACAATAAACGTAAATGCTCTTGGAGCAAAAGACTTAAAATCATGCACTGGAGCGGCTTTACTGACTGGAGATATTCTTGCAGGACAGATGGTCTCTGCTATATACGATGGTACTAATTTCCGTATAGTTTCAAATTTTGGGAAGACCCCGCTTCCAGAAGGATATGCGGCGTATAATGCCGGGCATATTTCTTACAAAGATGCGGATGAACTTTACATAGATGGGAATAAACTTGATTGTGCAGGGAAAGAGTGTTTCTGGGATAGTCAGCTAACTTACGATGTTGGTAGTCCTTCAGCCTCGACCTGGCATTATGTATACCTTGATTATTCTGCCATAACTTCAGGCGTTGCAATCACAACCTCAGAAATTATTAATTCAACTACAGCCCCTACTTATTCACATTCCCTAAAAGGATGGTACAACGGAAATGATCGATGTATTGGGTGTTTTTTGGTTGATGGTAGCTCGAATATTTTAAAATTTTATTGGTTGCCTACAGGACATTGGTTATGGGAACTCAAAGTGCAAGAACTTAACGCAGGAACATCGGCAACATTTGTAGATGTAGATTTGTCATCTACTGTTCCAAATTTTGGAGAGATGTTAATTGACATTCAAATCAAGAGTGTTTGTGGAGCAGGAACACCCGCAGTAGCAAGTTCGATTATTAGAAAAAATGGACAAGCAGATGACGCTCTTTATTATCAACAGCAGGCTGATGTAACAACAGGAGCGGATCATCATCAACACGGGATAGTACAAACGGATTCATCACAAATAATAGAGTATCGCAGGAATTCAAGTTCAACCAGTACCTCAATAGACCTTAAGGGATTTTTTCTAACGATTTAAGGAGAAAAAAATGTTACAAGTATACATAATTTATGACACAGAAAACAATAATTATATTGTGCAACCAGGAAAAGTAAACAAAGAGCGAGATGAACAATGGATAGCCGAAGGCGATGAATCGACAACATGGGGGATGATACAGAAGAAATTGCAGGAAAATCCTGGGTTAAGATTAGCTTTAAATCCGAAAGGGACAGATTTGCATAATTTACCTGATATTGCAACAAAAAAAATGAATGAAGCCGGGGGCGAAGTTATCGACAAAAGCATTGAAAATGTGGAAAATGATGAAAAACAGGTGTTAATTGCAGAAAAACAAGCGGAGGTAGCACGATTAACGGAACTAATAAATGCTCAGGCAAGAAAGACACAGCTTGAAGCTGAGATTGTAGCATTGCAGAGCTAGATTTTCTAAGGAAAGATTTTTTGCAATTAAGCAAAATATGGAAAAAGAAAGCGGACAAAAAATACCTCTTATTTAAGAATAATTAAATTTTTATAAATTTTATAAGGCAAATAAGACTTTTTTAAGTTTTTATTTGCCTTTTTTTTTGCTCAAAAAGCTAACTATTTAAAAACATTAACCAAAGAAAATAAAATAATTATAAAAAAAGCTTGAAAATTATAATTAACGTGGTATAATTATAAAGAGATGAGGGAAACAAACATATTAATCTTAAAAAAGGAGGCAGGAAGATGACGAATTTAATAATTAATACAACAAATTTTGAGATGGGGGGAGGGGTTGAGATGTATAAAAGAGGGTTGTACTACAAGCTCTCAACGTATAGCAACCGGCAAGGGGAGCTAATGCATACTTGCTACAGTATCCCAGTAGCAAAATATACGATTGAGGAAATATCCTCAATCGTTGAGCGAAATAATATCGGAGATTTATTTAGGCCTTTTATGACGAAAAAAGGCTACAGGGTAGAGTAGTAATAACAATTAATTTAATGCCGGCCTAGCCGGCAGGAGGCAGGAAAATGGAAAAATTTGAAGTAATTAAAAAAGAATGGGAACACCCTTGGCAATCCGATCAAGCCCAGGCTCAATTAACTTTAATTTTTTTACAAGCTAAAATCGAATACAATCAAATTGGCTATTGGGATGATTTGGGAAAAGTAAATGATCCCGAAAGAGTAAGATATGCTGCAAATCGAATAAGATTATCTCAAACAGAGGATGCCAGCATCGGCGATAAATTATCCTCTTGGGTTACGAAGTGGGTAAAATAAAAGGAGGCAGGAAAATGGAAATAAACCAACAAACTCAACTGCTCATCGAGGAAAATGAGCGGCTAAAAAAAGAAATCCAGAAAACGTATGAGCGGATAACGCTTACAAAAACCGGACGTTTGATCAGGCACGCTGTTGAGAAGAAACAGGCATACCGGGACACAAATTTTAACGCCGCTTTGCGGCAAGGATGAAGGAAATGAAATTTTACGTAAAAGAAAAAGCAACTACTGGGCAATTAAATAGCCCAGGGGGAGTATATCAAGAATTTAAAGAACTTGTAAAGGCAG
>JBDRNO010000141.1:0-7575 GCA_043811005.1 Bacteroidota bacterium
GGATATAGGTTACACTGTTAAACGGATCAGGATAATTCTGACCAAAGTGAATTTGTTTATAAACAGTCAATTTTTCGCTACTATCTTGTTTTGTTTGTCTTAAATCATCGGAATTATTTCCAGCAGCCATCTTCAAACTAGGTTCAGTAGGTTGAATTATAGGAAATTCATCTCCAAACACTAATCTCAAAATTGATTTGGCATTGCTTGTTGCAGGTGATTCTGGTAACTGGTAAGCCAGACCGCGAATGAACTGTTCCATTACGTCATCTATTTCAAATACCGTATTGGTGTCTGTTGTTAGTTTTAACTGCAGTATGATGTTTTGCAGGTCAATCCAGTCCTGTTCTTCCTGGGTATTTGCAGTCATGGCGCTGAGCTTGGCTGATGCGGCAGACAGATCACCTGTAGTAAGGTAGGTGCCGAACAGGATACGGTCGGCTTCTGCAGTATTCTCATCCTCTAACAGTGTAATGACCACATCCATAGAATCGCTTTTTAATTTGTCAATGATAATACCGTTCAATGCCATTTGCCTTTGTCCGCGGGCTGTTTCAATGTTGCCGCTGATAGTGGTCAATGTGCGAAAATCCGGGTTGAATCCCTGCACATCCATTATCTGGCTGGCAATACCCGGGGGCAGGTCATCTAATTTAGGGTAGAGCCTTGCTGCTACTATATTGGATACAGGCGAATTACGCACCATAACCTGTTTAAAATGACCCGGAGGCAGTTGGGCAGTGCGGTTTATCAATGCCATTAGCACATCATCCGATAGCAGTGAGTTATTAACCAGTAAATTCTTTAGCTTCCCGTAAGGTATTGTGCTGTTTATTGCATTAAGTAATGCTTGTGTATTGCCTCCATCTAAATTTGCCTGTACTGAGGCATATTCGGTTTCAAGCGCTGTAATTTCCGCCTCCCTGTCATCCAGAAATTGCTGTGTTCTGCATTCTAAGCAAAGATGGCAGGATTGATCTGGGATATAATTAACATTGTTGTCTATTACCATGATGCTTGTTGAGGTTGGATCTGGCTCGATGCATAGTCCGCAGTCAGTATACCATGTGTGCCTGTAATAGCGGTATTCTACCGGGCAGGTTAGAGGCGGGGCAGGACACAGGACAAAATGGGAAATATCTTTTAATGCAAAAGAAGGGTCCCATTCATCTGGGTCAAATTTATTCCCAGCAGGGCGTGTATCATCAAGTGTGCCCTTGTCGGGGTATCCCTGGTTGCGAAGATTACCCCATGACTGCCAATTCAAATAGTAATCACCCGGTTCGGGATTAAATGTATTGCACGTTATCTGCAATTCAGGGTTGTTCTGCCAGGCGACCATGCTTCTATTACATCGAGTAAATTCATTACCCAGGTCACTATCAATAAGATCAGTTATAATACCCCCATTCATACCAGAGTTATTTACTGAAATACCATCTACTATGTAATCAAAATTATTGTCAGTTATAAAAAACCCGGAAGAGTTTTCAAAATAGATGCCTGTTAAATAATCGGATTGTTGATTACCGTAAGGATTTTGAAACCAATTATTATGAAATTCTCCGGCTTGTCCTGAAGTGTTTCTTATCCCTTCTTCTTCAATATCTAAGAAAATGTTATACTTTATTTCCTGTACTGAATATAACGAATTGGTAATATTAAACGCTCTGAAGCCGTATTTAAGGTCATCAAAAGTGTTACCTTGCCCAACATCTCCAACCATATTTGAAGCATCATGTGATTCAATGCCTGTTTCGGCATTGGTGAAGGTGTTATCGTAAAATTTCACATCTCTTGTCCTCCAGTTATAAACATGGTATTTGGGTATGCCGTCAATAGTAGCATTGTCGTATTCATAATCCCCGCTTATGGTGTAGCCGGGATCAGGGAGTATGCCGCCTGTGAAGTCGCAGTTATCTATAATGCTGATATTATCCTGAAAAGTATAAGGGGTGAACTTAAGACTCACAGCGTTTTGATTAAATTGAGGATGCACGAAAGTAGCATTAATTTCTATAATGCCCCCACCAAAGGATGTTAACAGTTGTATTTTTTTGCATGCCAGTATGAGAGGACATGGCGGATCAGGGCAATATGGCGGTGGCTGCTGGAAACAAAGCGGTTTCCTCCTGCCAAGCAATACTCCTATATGAGCTTTTGTTATAGAGGAACTATTAATAATTATTTTACCTTGTTCAGCAGGCGTTTGTGACTGAAATCCATCGCCCCACACCTCAACACCCTGCCACATGGTGCCGCACTGGGTTAAGCCGGTGAGGATTGTCGAAAGAACCGGATAAAAAGCAGGAGGACAGAGATCGTGATAGGAGGACCCTTCTTTAAGGTGCAATAAGCCACCCCGCTCTATTATTACTTTTCCGTCAATGCCAAATTCCACCGTTCTGCCTGATATGGTTAACGAAGCCCCGGTCTTTATCCTGAGTGTACCCTTGATAATAATTGGAGAATAAGGTGGTAGCTGGCAAATTCCCAAATCCCACACTTCTTGTCCGGTTACGGTATAATTCTCATAATCATAATATGCTGTATTTGAACATCCTTGATAATTATATACCCACGAAACACATGGAATGACATGTATCACCTGGTAAGAATTGTGGAATTGTCCGCAAAAGTCCGTTACTTTTAAAACTACCTGGTAATAACCCGGAGCATTATAAATAAAAGGGGGGTTTTGTTCTGTTGAGGTATGTACACCCGGATTATTGGAATAATCAAAATCCCATAAATAAGATAATTCAGTATTGCCTGTTGAGGTATTTGTAAAATCAATCTGTTCTCCCGTGCAAATATCAACTCCTGCCGGAGTGAAGGTAAAACTGGAAGCTGGTAGGCTAATAGTGATTATTCTATTTATTATAACACTGGAAGTTGCTGTACATTCATTGATATCGGTCACTATCACACTATATGTGTCAGCAGTTGCTTTTATATCCTCGGTTGTTTGTCCATTAGACCATTGGTATTTGAATGGAGCAGTGCCTCCTGTAACCGTCAGATCAGCTGATCCATCGGCAATTGGACAAATTTCATCGGCGCTGGTGATGCTTAGGGTTGGTGCATCATTGAATGTAATATCATGAGTAACCGTTCCCGAACCACCAGGGCCTGATAATGATAACTGAATAGTATATGTAACTGGTAATACTGCAGGGCTGTAAGAAATAGTTGCCGGATCTTCATCGGTTGATGTATTAGCAGAAGCTCCGCCAACACCTGTTAAGTCAAAATTCCAGTCATAAGAAGTATAACACTGTGGTCCGTCAAACTTCACATCAATACAATTGCTAATTGTAAAGGCAAAATCAATTGACGGCAGATCAGCAAGGGTTTTAGCATCTATCATATTGGGTAAACCATTCATTGCATTAATTACTTGTGTTGGTGCGGTCTTTAATGGAATGCCATAAAAATTGAATCCGGGATTACCCGTATTATCCGGATAGTTAATCACAGCAAGATTATCGTTCTGCTCTTTGGCAATGTAAATCTTGTTGTCCGGTCCTAATTGTAAAGCCCTGTACCGTGCAATATCTGTTGAAATGACTGTTGATGTCATATTAGGATCAAATTTGGTAATATCAAATCTTACGATTTGTTTTAAAATACTTACTGTGTTAAACAGATCCACTGCAGCATAAAGATATTTTGAATTTGGGCTGAAAGAGACACCATAAGCACCAAGTATTCCTGAATGATTCAGTTGAACCGGGTTGCTAATAACGCCTGTTATCTTGTTAAAATCGCATATTATGAGCTTACCATCCGGAGCATGGTTTCCTAAAGCCAGTTTAGAACCTTCAGGAGATGCCTGCAACCACCCCTCCCAAACCTCAGGGAGATCAGAGGCATCGGCATGGTCAAAGACCAGATTGGTAGAATTCAAATTGTAAACTAAAAATTTATTGTTTGAAGTATTTCTATCACGCACGATAATCCAATAATCATTTCCACAATTAGGTATAGCAGTTATCTGTTCCGATACACCATCAGATCCGGAGGGCAATGAAATATTAACTTCAGAACCGGAAAGGGATACAATACCCCCGGTTACGGCTATAATCTGGTAGTAAAAATTGCTTGTTAGATTTAAAGCATCAATATAAAAAAGATAATATTGATTAGGATTACCCGGATCAGTGACAACGATTGCCTGGCTTGAAGAGTTATGACCGCTTAAAGGATTTGAAGGATTTACAAGTGCATGACTGTTGTTCCATACACTTTGTCCATCACTATAGAAAAGTAACTGTCCGGTGTTATCACTTTGCGTGACTACTGCTTCAGGTGAATTGATCGTCTGTGGAACAGCATTATAGGCACCTGGGTCGGCAAGAGGTAATCCCGTTTGAAAATCCAAACCAGCATATTGACCGAAAAACCATCTTCCCTGTGTACTGGATATAGAAATGCAATCTATTACGAAAACGGTTGTCTGTTCAGTTGCTGTATTACTTCCATCAGTTACAATAAGAGATATTGTATAATTTCCCGGTGTAGTATATGTATGATTTGTAGTATTAATACCTGTAAGTGATTGTGTAAAACTATCCCCAAAATCCCAATCATAAACTGCAGTAGGTGAAACATATACCGCATTTAAAATAGCATTGCTATTTACACATATTTGTGTGAGATTCACTGAAAAGTTACCAATAACATTATCAACACATTGAACGCCTGTGGCTGACAGATTTGACGGGAAAACCAAGGTTTGCCTGAAAATATTTACAGAAGCATGCGCTCTTAGGCGCTGTCCTTCAGTGATTGCGTTTCTGCATGATTCGGGTGTATAATCCATATAGTTTTCTACCATTTGAGTACCTGAACAATCAGGAGTGTTGCAATTTTTATTTCCATAGGCTCCATTAGGGTGCGGTGGAGTATCACAAACTAAATCACCCTGTGTGTTACAATCGGTTTCGGAAGTGCAGCTTGCGGTGCTTTCGAAGGTGTGATACAATCCCAAATAATGACCCACCTCATGCACAAGAAGTTCCCCTTCGGCTGATACGTTAAGCGTACAACTAGAAGGACAAACAGGAATGCATCCTGATAAATTTGCAGTATTGCCAACATAGTCATATTTGACTACGACACCCTGCAGAGCTGGATCTCCACCAGGGTAGGTGGCATAACCAATCGGCCCTGCAAACCCAAATTGAGTAATTTCTCTAACTACCCAAATATTTAAATAATTCCCGGAAGGATAAAAACTTGCTGACTTTAATTGGGGTTGATCAAACACCTGATCATGACTTGATAGAACCGCGTCCCCAATTCTTATGATACCAGGTGTTGTTGGTCCTGGTAATGGATTACCACTAAGGTCTGTTGTTGCCAGGCAAAAGCTTATATCCATACTTTCGCCTGTTATACTTGCTACGCATATATCATTGAATTCTTTATTTAAAACATCTATCGCATTGAAAATTTGTTCATCCGATATGTTTGAAGGTGCATAAGTTGGGTCATATATTACGTGGAAAACAACAGGTATAACATATTTGGATTTTACATATCCACCTTCAATGATCTTTCTTATAAGGGCGTTCTGTTCATTTCTTTGTTTTTGAATAGAGGGATTTTTTTGAGCATGAAGTCGTGCTACCACATCGGTACCGCAGAGTATTGGAAATGTTCTGTTCTGTAGTTTAATTTTTGAATACAAATACAAATAATTGGCTGGATCACCATTATGTAAATTAATTGATCCATTAGTTGTAAATAATGACAAAAATCCCGCATTTCTGCTTTTGCTAATGATATTTCCGCTTGAAATGATTATTCCGGAGAAGCTTATCCCTTCACCAAGCAGAACACTCTTTTTTACCAACCAATAGATTTTTTGCGGAAACACATTTCTATAATCAAGAATTGCCCCTGTTTCCACGACTAATGAATCCTCAATTATAAACACATAAATAGAAGAAGTATCTCCGCTGAGCATAAGCGTTCCTGATAGTAAAGCAGCCCCTGTGATATCATAAACACCTTCTCCAAGTGTCTGCCCACCTAAATTACCTGAAATAGCTGTACTGGGAATATTTTCTATTATGTTTTTTGTACTATCAAGGTCTGCAATAGCTTGTTGAACCTTGGGATCACTGGATGGGAATATGGTGTCGGATGCAGAAACATTACCACTAACCGAGCCAATAGCTCCCACATTTCCTATGGCATTTATGGGATCGTTTGCTATTATATCGCCACCTGCCAGAATAGCAAATGAAGAAGCATATCCTAAATCTATTATATACTCGGGTTCAATACTGATCTTTGTTACAAAAGCATCATTGGGACCCCCGCCGAAAGTGGTCTGAAAAGCCCCTGTAGTGGTATTAAAATCAGTTGAACTGGTGAATCCGGTCACGTATGCATTACCGGATGCATCCAAAACAAGGCCAGCACCGGCATCATTAGCACTACCCCCAAGAAAAGTGGAAAAGACAAGATCACTGCTGCCATTCCCTGCGGGATTTAATTTTGTCACAAAACCATCGTTGTTACCTCCTCCAAATGTGCCCTGTGTGGCATCCGGAGTTATCGGAAAGTCAGTGGATGGAGTATGGCCGGTGACATAAATGTGACCGGCGACATCTACGCAGATGTCACGTCCCATCTCGCTACTAGCAGTACCGCTGCCGCCAAGATAGGTGGAGTATAAAAGTGCAGTTCCGGTAGCATTCAACATGGTAACAAAGGCATCCCCATTACCCCCACCATAAGTGGTTTGAAAAGCTCCTGCAGTGATATCAAAGTTAGTAGAAACAGTGTTTCCGGTCACATAAGCATTGCCGGCGGCATCCACCGTAATGCTCCGGCTACTCTCATCCCGGAGACCAAGCGTACCGCCACTGCCACCGAGCAGCGTAGAATAAATAAGGTCAGCAGAGCCATTCCCTGCAGGGGTGATCTTCGCGACAAAGATATCAATACCGCTGGAACCGCCAGATTTTACAGACTTATAAGCTCCCGGAGAGATAGGTAAGTTAGTTGAATTGGTGAATCCTGATATGTAAGCATCTCCTGAAGCATCAATTGCAACAATTGCAACACCTCCGAAACCAAGTTCATCAAGACTGCCACCGAAGTAGGTGGAGTAGAGATATGCAGTGGCGTTGGCATTCACTTTCGCCAGTATAAAGTCAAATTTGCCTGCATTAGTGGTTTGAAAAGCCCCTGGTGTGGTATAAAAGTTAGTTGAACTGCTGTGCCCTGCTACATAGGCGTTACCAGAGGCATCTACAGCAATACCATAAGCCTCATCATTACCGCTGGCTCCAAGATAGGTGGAATAAACAAGTGCACTGCCGTCAACACTCAGCTTTGCTAAGACAATGTCATCGCCTCCACCAGCGTGATTAGGTTGGATCACCGCATTAGGACCAGTCTGGGGAAAGACAGGGAAATCAAAAGAATAAACCCATGATGTTACGTAGGCATTACCAATATCGTCTATGGCGATTCTGGGTCCCTGCTCCCTGGAGCTGCCGCCCAGATAGGTAGAATAAATAAGGGTACTCCCATCAGGAGAGAGCTTAGACACAA
>JBDRNO010000142.1:0-7412 GCA_043811005.1 Bacteroidota bacterium
GCCTGGGGATTTAAGAATTTTTTGGAATTTTGAATTTTGGTAATTGGAATTTATTTGAAATTTGTTGATTGTGATTTGGTGCTTAATGAATTTTTAAACTATTGTATATCAATGTTTTAAGTCCTTAACTTAATGACATTGCCCCGTAGGGAGGAACGACCGTATCGGGGTCATTCTGAGTCCCGCCATCTGTAAGCCTACGAGTGAGCCATGGCGGGACGAAGAACCTCCCGGCTACCTGCACTAACCCTTCAAAAACCATTTTTCAGCACTTCGGTAAAACTCAGCACAAGCGGATGCCTTCAGATGATGTGTTGCGTGGAGGGTCTCCCCCTCTAAAAAGAGGGGGTCGGGGGGTGTGTCAGATGTGTTGCGCGATGGGTCTCCCTCTCCCTCTTTGGCTACCCTGCGGAAGGAATGGAGAGGGCTGGGGTGAGGTCTAATTACGCTCTTTGCACTACCCTATCAATATAAATAAGTAAAATTACCTATTAAAATTGAGTACTTTTTAATAAAATTTTAAGTATAAAATATAAAACTCCTTTTATGAATTTACGTAAAAGTCTATTAATTATGCACTTAATTTATAATTATTAAAATTTTATTGTTAATAAATAATTAAAATAATTGAAACTTTATTAAATTTCCTTCGTATTATTAAAAATAAAATAAATATGAGATTTTAGATTAATGAAAATAATTACAATAATAGCATTTGTTTTTTTGTTATTTATTCTGTGGACTAATTTATCATTTGCAGCCGGAGGCACTCCATGTGCAGGGGCAGTTACTGTAACTGCAATATCAAGTGGTGCCTGGGACGAAAATGCAACCTGGGATCTGGGATGTTATCCCGATGCGGATGATGACGTAATAATTAATAATGGATATTCTGTATCAGTATCTAATGGAGATGAATGTAATGATCTTACAGTTGATGGGGCAACTGTAGACCATAATCAACCGGGAAACAGAGTTATGACAGTAAACGGAAACCTTACGTTTAGTGGTAATAGCGCAGTTAATGGACTAAACCAAAATAACAAGATCATTGTTTCAGGTACCCTAACAGTATCCGCAGGAGCTGTTGCCCAAATCGGTGGGACACAATTTGATATTGGCTCAACTTCACAGTTGGATGGAGAGCTTGAATTTGCAAATGCAGACCTGGGCAATAAAATATTCCGGGGTGATATTACAATATCCTCCACAGGAACATGGAACAATACAAACGGTGAAGACCCATTCTTTAATTGTAATATAACAAATAATGGCAGTTGGATAGGTTGCACAGGAGGACCTTGCACTAATACTTTTGGGAATGAAACCCCGGGAAGCTATACAATAACAGGTAACCCCATTCAAATGTCTGTTTTAAGCGTGGCAGCCGCTACAACTGTTACAAATACCAGTGACCTGACAGTTGACCTTGCCGGTACGCAGATAATAACAGGAAACGGTACATTTACCAATGGTACAAATGGCATTTTACGTATAGGAGGAGGTACAGGAGCTGCAAATGATATAGATATTACAACATTTAACGCATCCACCAACCCAAATACAGTATATTATTACAATCTTGGCAATCAATCAATACGTATCCCTAATGACGGAAGCTATTATGCCCTTGTTTGTTCCGGCAGTGGTACAAAAGCATTCCAATCAGCCGGAACCATAGCTGTTGACAATCTTTTAACAATTAATGACGCTGCTGTTGTTAATGTAAGTACAAATACACTTAATGGAGCCGGCGGATTGACAATGACAGGTACAAGCAATATACAGATAGCAAAAATTACTACAGTTCCTGAACTAACGGGTACATATACTCTTACTGCCGGAACCGTTACTCTTAATGGCGCAGGGGCACAAACATATTCCAATGTTGCCTCGGCAGCTACATGTTATAACCTGATATTAGGCAACAGTGGCGCTAAAACGATCAATAATGTATCAACTATTAACGGAGACCTTACTGTTTCGGGAACCGCTACTATTGCATCCCACTCCTCTTTCACCCAGGCATCATCAAAGACTTTCTATTATAATTCTACAAATACAACAACCTTAACAGCAGCAACAACACCTGCTATCGGCAATTTTTCTCAATCCGCAGGAACACTGGTAGATAATGGAATAACCATTACAGTGAACGGAGCATCCTGGGCTAAAAGCGGTGGAACTTATACTGCAACCGGAACAGTTGCCTTTAACAACACTACGGGGACAGAAGTAAGCGGTGCCTCAATGACCACATTTAACAATATTACTATTAATTCCGGTAAAACACTCAAAGGTCACAGTACCGATATGGGATTAACAGGTACATGGAACAATAACAGCGGGACATATTTACATAACAACGGAGAGGTCACAATGTCCGGCTCTGCATCAATAACCGGTTCGGAAACAACCTTTTATGATGTTGAGCTCAGTGGCGGAACAGTAACCGGGCATTCTACAAACATGAATGTTGAAAGGAACTGGACTCATTCAGGAGGATCATTTGCACCAAACAACGGACAGGTTACTTTCACAGGAACAGAAGCCACACAAACAATAACGGTAACAGGCAGTGGAACAGAAACATTTTATAATCTAAAGCTTGATAAATCCTCAGGTACATTGACAGTTGGAGGAGGTGTTGATGCAACAGATGTAGCTGCTACAAACCTTGTCACAATATCAAGCGGCACATTTGATATGAATACTCAAATTCTTAGCGGAGCAGGGGGCTTGACCATGACAGATGGTGATCTGCAGATGGCAATACCTGGAACTTCTACTCCCGGACTTACCGGAACATATACTTTAACAGGAGGTATTATTACCCTTGACGGAACGGGCGCTCAGACATTAAGACCTTCTGTTACTTATTTTGATCTTTTATTAACAACCAGTGGAGTTAAGACTTTGACAAACATAACAACAATCAACGGTGATATTACTGTTTCCGGAACTGCAACTCTTACCGGCGCTGAGTTTACGCAGGCATCTTCAAAAACCTTTTATTATAATTCAACCGGAGGAACCACAACATTGGCTTCCGGTATTACTGTTGGCAATTATTCGCAAAATGGAGCCGGAGGAACCCTTGATATTAATGGCAATACATTGACTGTAACCGGGAATTCGTGGACCTATTCAGCCGGTACTTTCACTCCCTCGGGAAACGTGCTGTTCCAGGGTGGCGCTGCCCAGTCATTAACAGGCGCTACAACTTTTAACGATTGTGAGATTGATAACACAAATGGATTAGCATTAAATAATAATATGACCGTAAATGGCACACTGACATTTACAAGCGGGAATATAACAACAGGTGCGAACTATGTGATAATACCCAATAACGCAAGTGTAAGCCGTACAAGCGGTCATGTTGTTGGCAACCTGCAAAAATGGATAGCGGTTTTAAGTCCTACTCCTACATTTGAGGTTGGTACCGGGACTGATTACACTCCTATTGATTTCACTTTTATACCTGTAACCGTTGCCGGCTACCTTGCATGCTCTACAACATCAGGGGAGCATCCCTCTGTTTTTTCTTCCACAATAGAACCTAACAAGAGTGTAAACAGGTACTGGACAATGACAGTCCCCGGTGGTTTTGCTTTTACTACCTACGATGCTATTTTCACTTTTATTGACCCAGGGGATGTAGACGGAATTGCCGATTGGAATAAATTTAACGTACAAAGATATGATGGTGTCTCCTGGAATTCAACCACAACAGGCAACCGCGCAATTAATTCAACGGAAATTACAGGAGAAGGTTCAGTAGTAACCGAGTTTGCCATAGGTGAAACCGTTATTACAGTAGCTGTTTATACAAGGGTTACTGGTCCGGCAAACAACTGGTCCAATCCCGCCACATGGATCCAATACCGCACCGGAACCGCATCTTTTACCAATGGACTTACAGCAGTTACAGGTGGAGGTACAACATTATTTACTACCGAACTGGTTGTGGGGGATGTATTGATGTTACAGGCTTCACCTAATGTAGTACGTGGAACAATTGCCTCTATTACCGATGATGATAACCTTACACTTACTGCCCCTGCAAGTGCAACAATTGCCGGTGGATATGGGCGGCAGAATGTTCCTTCCGTAACCGATATAATTACTAACATCGGTAATCCTAATCTCTTAACCGCTGCTGTTGATGTAATTTTAGATGTTGATGCAACGATCTTTGCCCTTGCATTTCCTTCAATGAATTTCTCCAATACACTGACACATAATGCAGGAAAGGACCTGGATATGTTAACAAATGTAACAATCACTCAACCAGGTAATGCCAATACAAATTCATGGAATATCAATGCAGGAACCGCATCTTTGAATGGTAACCTTACGATTGCCGGCAATGTTGCCGCAGCCACACAAATAGCAAGAGTCTCTATTGCAACCGGCACTTTGACCGTTGGAAATGCTTTAGTATTTAATTCGAATTCCGGTCCAGGACAAGAAGTAACTGCGGTTCTTGATATAAGCGGTGGCGCTGCTACCGTTAATTTATCAGGTTCCTTAACGCTGCAAAATAGTACAGGTACTCTTACACCCGGAGCATCCAGTACTTTTAATTATAACAGGACCACAAGCGGGCAAACCGTTACTTTTGGAAGCGCTATTACATATAACAACTTAGTTTTAAATAACACTAGTGCCAGCGGAGTAACACTTGGAGAAGCAGTGACAGCATTAAATGTTACAGGTGATATAAGGGTTCAAAGCGGCAGGTTTATTAATGGCGGATTCGCAATTGCAGGCAATGGCACATTTGAAGTAGTTAATGGCGCCACTTTTGAAATGACGGGAACCTCTGTTTTCCCTACCGGGTTTGGAACTTACACTTTTGGAGCCACCAGCACAACAGAATACCATCAAACTGATGCTCAAACAATTTCTGTCCAGAATTATGGTAATCTTGAAGTGGCTCCTGAAACAAATGGCATTACACATACTTTTGCAGCAGGAAACCCCTCTGTAGCAGGAAATTTTATTGCCGGCAATGGTACAAATACAGGGATTATAGTAACTGCTGCACCAAACGCTACTACTCTTGATGTAACAGGTCTTTTTAATATATCTGCAAACACCACTTTTACTGCAAATGCCGCTAATACTTTAAGTGTTGAAGGTGATTGGACAACTAATGGAGCTTTAATAAATAGCTCCGGAACAGTGAACTTCAATGGAACAGGTGCACAACAGATCAATGGCACTGCAACATCTCAAACTTTTTATAATGTCACTATCAACAAAACAGCAGGGCAAACATTAAGTGTTGGTGGAAGCACCACTACTTTAACTATAAATGATTTAACACTGACAACAGGTAATTTTACAGCGCCTGCAACATTTAATATAAACGGAACTGTTACATTAACTACCGGAACTTTTACTGCAGGTGCTAATATCAACAGCTCAGGAAATTGGACAAACAACGGAGGTACATTTACACATAATAGCGGAACAGTTACGTTTGATAATACAGCAGCCGGTCAGATAATAAATGGTTCGGCAGCTTCACAAACATTCTATGATGTTTCACTTACCAATAATGGAAGGATTTTGAGCACAGGTGGCAGCACAACTACAGTGACAGTGAACGATCTTAACCTTTCAGCCACTGCAGGAACTTTTACATCGCCTGCAACAATGAATGTTGATGGTAACTTTTCCATGTCGGCAGGCACATATACAGGAAATACAACAACAAATATTACGGGTAGTTTTACAGTTTCAGGCGGTACATTTACTGCCGGTACGAATACAAATATAAAGGGCGCACTTTCTTATGATGGGGGAACATTTACACCTGGCTCAAATACTATTACTTTGAATGGAACTTCCGATCAAACAATAGGAGGTACCTCATCATGGCCTAATTTTAATGATCTTACGATAAACAATACATCTGGCAGCGGTTCTGAAATTACTCTGAATAAGCCGATCACTGTTGACGGAACTCTTACACTAACTGATGGGAACATAGTTACAACTTCAACCAATATTCTTTCAATGGTCACATCTTCTTCAGTTTCAGGAGGCAGTGATGATAGTTTCGTAAAAGGGCCGATGAAACATACTATTGATGTTTCATCGGAAACAACAAGGATTTATCCGGTTGGTAAGGGAACCGCAATGCATAAAGTTGAATTAACAGTAACCCAGACTTCTGCTACATCAACTGATTATACAGGAGAATTTATTAATTCTTCTGCAGCAGCTTTAGGCTGGTCTTTACCCGGAACTATAGATCATGTATCTAATTTAAGCTACTGGAATATTGAAAAGGAAGCAGGCGCTACAGTTGCTTCAGCATCAGTTAAACTATATTATTTTTCAGTCGATCAGGTAGAAGATGCACCAAATTTACGTGTTGCCAAAGGCAACCCCAGTGCATGGATTGATATCGGGGGTACTGGTACCGCCACTCCTTCAGGAACAATAACATCAGACATAAATTTTACTACTTTTAGTTATTTTGCACTAGCAAATAAAACCGGAGGCGGTAACCCATTACCTGTTGAATTATTATTCTTTGATGCCAAGCTGAACCGTGTCACCGCTCCAAGCGGTGGCACGGTTATGGATGCCGTTGTTGACCTAACCTGGGCAACCGCCAGCGAAACAAACAATGATTACTTTACAATCCAAAAAGCAAAAAACCCTCAGGGTTTTGAAAACCCTGAGGGTTTGGGGTTGGATTGGAAAAACGTAACCTATGTTTCAGGTGCCGGCAACACAAACCAAACAATCCACTACTCTACAGTTGATCCTGACCCCTATTACGGTATTTCCTATTACCGCCTCAAACAAACCGATTATGATGGAAAGTTTACATATTCCGATATTGTTGCTGTAAATTACATAATTGAAGATAAAAAATACATAGCTGTATACCCCAACCCCTCTGATGGCAGCTTTTATGTTGATGTTAAAGGTAAAAAAGATGATGAGGTGCTTGTGGTTGTTAGGGACATGTTTGGCAAGGAGTTTTATTCCAAAGTGGTAATTCTGAGTAATAATGGTTATACCCTTGCCGTTGATCCTTATCAACGTTTATCCCCTGGAGTATATCTCGTAGTGGCTTCGAGTAATGAAAAGTATTATAATAATAAAATAGTGATAAAATAGTGATATTGTACATTGATTGACGATAGTATTGCTTGTACTTTTTTTAAATTAAATGATAGTATTTTATTTGTTACATTTGCTTATATATGCAAATAATTAAACATATAACCAGGAACTGCTTAAAACAAAATTTTAGCTTTTCAATATTTAAACTTTCCCAAAGTTTTAAACTTTGGGAAAGTTACACCCTATACCTCTATATCCTTATCCCCATCCTCATTTTTATACCTGTAATATCTAACGCCCAGATAAGAACATCAGTT
>JBDRNO010000143.1:0-2641 GCA_043811005.1 Bacteroidota bacterium
TAGGCATTGCGGATTCAGGAAGTCTTATCACCGGAACCAATGTAGAAACCGCATTGGCTGAAAATCGTACTGCGATTAATCTGAATACCGCCAAAGTAACCAATGCCACGCATACGGGGGATGTAACGGGTGCTACGGAACTGACAATCGCAAGCGATGCAGTTACCTACGCTAAAATGCAAAATGTAAGTGCCACTGACAAAATCCTTGGCAGGAGTACCGCTGGGGCGGGGAACGTAGAAGAAATCGCTTGCACGGCGGCAGGTAGGGCCATTCTTGATGACGCAAATGCAGCGGCACAAAGAGCGACACTCAGTGCGGCTGCATCGGGTGTCAATGCCGATATAACCTCAATGACAGGCCTTGATGATGATGGAATACCCTATGCAAAAGTATACGGTGCAGGAAATCTTTACTTCCCAGATTACAACGAAGCCGATCAGGGTGTTACTGGTAGTGGAAAATCCGCTAAAGCATATATTGATACCATCAGCACAGACTCTGCCACTTTAATCTTTAGGCATAATTCGGGTGCTGCAACTACCACCTACACATTCTCCACAGATGAAACAATTCCATCTAATATCAATGTGATAATTGAGAAGGGAGCGATTCTTTCTATTGATGACACATTCATCCTCACCATCAACGGCCCGTTCTCTGCCGGACTGTATCAAGTATTTAGTGGGGATGGGATTGTAAAGTTTGGGGTTAGAGTGGATGCTCATTCTGAATGGTGGGGTAGTGCACTAACTGAAGTTCCTATCCAAAAGATGTTTGATTCATTTGATGTAACAGCGGGTGGAGTGGCTAATATCGGTTCTGGTACATTTGTCATAGGTGCAGGCCTTCATGCTTATGGAGTTAGCAATCTAACCGTTAGTGGAACGGGTATAGACGGTACTATCCTCATTGGAACTGTGGGAGTTATGACCATTCCTCCATTAGCGGAAAGAAATGCAGAATCATGGGGAGTCTTGTCATTTGATGCAGCTAAAGGATACACAAATGTTATAACAAATACTTTAGTTCAAGAACTTACGGTTAAGCTTGTTGGTGGTGTTCCAGGTACATTCGGAGAGGATGTTGCAGATGGAACTTACTATATAAAAACACTCTACTTTGGCTGGCTTAAGAATGTTCATTTTAACAGGATAAAAATTGAGGGTAGCAGATGGGAAGCACTCCTTACTGATGGTGGTGTAGGACATCAGCCAACATTTGTTAAGATTACTAATAGTAAATTTTTAGACATCCAATATAGTGGGTTTAATACAAATACCAGTGTTTATGAAGTTATAGTAACTGATAATAATTTTGAGTCTTGTCAGATGGGGATGCAACTCTATGGTGGTCGCATGGTTGTGTCTGATAATATTTTTACAGACTGTACGTCCGGTATTGTTATAGCAGAAGCTTCCTATCCTGCGGCTTCAAGAGATCAGGATGCTACTATTATAACAGGAAATATGATTACAGGACTAGGTTACACACAGACAGTAACCGGAACCTGTTATGGTATTCGTGTCACGGCTGGTGATTCTCAATTCACAGATGGTACTGTAGATAACGGTCTTGTGGTCTCAAATAATGTTGTTCACAACTCATATTTACAATCCACCAATGCTGGCCCTATCTATCCGTTTTACATTATTGGTGGGAATGTAAAAGTATCAAATAACCATGTTAGTGGACTTAAACGAGAGGTTGGTGCAACCGGATTATGTTATGCTTATTATTTATCAGAAGGTGCATCAAGTGGTGCTATTAGCAACATCATATATTTTAACAACAATACTGTAGATAACATTCTTGACGATACTGAATATGGATATCTTTGGGATAGAGGAATAAACATTATAGGGGTAACTGGATCATATTTTTATCTATCTGGAAATGTTATTAAAGGTGTTGATCCAACCAACTATGCTCTAAGAGTTACTCCAACATCAGGAACTCCTGTTGTTTATTTGAATGGTGATATTCTTAATTCTTATATTTATTATCCAAGCCCTGGAAAATGGGAACAAAGTGGTGTAACTGTATTAAATTATAGTGCAGAATTGAACAATATGCCCTTATTTGGTTCTTCCACAGGAGCAATTACAACTTATCTTTCTCGTGGTGTAACGGAGATTACAACTACTGATGGGGATACAACCCCTTCAGTTGCCGGATATAACTACCTTCTCGTGACTAATAGTGGAGCAACAACAATTACCAACTTCGATGATGCCATAAAGGGACAAATGATAACCCTGATATTTACTGATGGTAATACAACCATTACAGATGGGGCTAATATAAAATTATCTGCCGCATTTACGTCCAGTGCTGATGACGCTATGACACTGTTGTTTTCCAGCCAAGGATGGGTTGAACTTAGCAGGAGGACCGGAGATATCGCCACCGACACCATCTGGGATGCCGCTGGTGATACCGCCATTGGCACAGGTTCCAACACCGCCAAACGCCTTGCTCTTGGTGCGGCTAACCTTAAATACTTTGTAAATGCCGCTGGTAATGACATTGAATGGGCAAAGGGTCTAAAAGTTAGTGCTGTTACCTATAATGTAGCAACCGCAACAGGCACACAGGCGGTTACGGGGGTTGGGTTTAAACCATCGGCTGTAATTTTAAT